>CAYMIM010000023.1:0-10053 GCA_964390715.1 Candidatus Woesearchaeota archaeon
CCACTTGTAAGTGCGAAGCGTTGGAGTCTTGCCAAAACCACAATGGCTGCAGATTCTCTTGATCTTGTGGAAAGAAGGTTGACCACAGCGTCTGCAACGAATATGCAGTCGTCCATGGATGCGAACCTTTCCCTTTGCCGCTGTTCCTTTACTTGCCATGGTGTCTCACTTTATTCTGCTGGAGAAATGAAGATAATAGTGTCCCCTCGTATGAAAATTTTGCCTATTTTGCGCTTGACTGCGTTGTTTTCTCGTTCTTCCGCCTCTTCTAAGACGGTGTTAATGTGAATGTCAAAAGCTTTTAATTTGCCAACAAACTGCTTGCCATTTTTAAGTTCAACAATGACACGTTTGCCTCTCGCGGCGTTTAATGCGTCTAATGGTCGATCTGATTCCATGAGTAATAACCCCCGAAAATTATAATGTTGCCAGCAAAACTGGGTATTTAAATGTTTGGAAAATTTTGCCATGAGCAATCACAATCTTTTTAAATGGTCATACAGGACTACAAGTTCATGGCAATCAGTCAATATCGTTCCAAGAGAAAAGTGTCTGGAGGACGTTATATCGCGTCTTTCAAGAAAAAGTTACACGCCCTAGGTCGCTTGCCAACACTGACAAAAGTGGACAAGCTCAAAAAGAAATCCTTGCGAACGACAGGCGGCAATCACAAGACGCTATTGCTCACGGCGGATAAGGCGAATGTCTTCGATCCAAAAACCAAGAAGCATTTCCAGCTCAAGATTGAGACTATCACAGCGAACCCAGCGAACCAAAACTACATTCGTCGTAACATCATGACCAAAGGCGCGGTTATCAAGACAGAAAAAGGTCTTGCGCGTATTACTTCTCGTCCTGGTCAAGAAGGCACGGTTAACGCTGTTCTTTTACACGAAAAATAAAGTTTTATTTATTTTTATGTTTACTAAGAGAATCCAAAGGAAGATTATATTTCTGGAAACTTTCTCGTAATGCCTCATCTAGATGAACTCCTTTATAGGTCACAAGAAAATTATTAAACCTAAATGCTGCCCAGACATTTGAAAAAGGAGCTTGAAGAGCAGCAGTAACTTTTTCTGCATAGCGATAGGTTTTAATTTCCCATGGTAGGGCTGGAAGAACGTCTGCAATGATTTGTGGAGAGGGAGGAATTGGAGTAAAGGATAAATGAGAAGCAAGACTAGCATGAAGATTTTTGATGGCTGTTAAGTCTAACCCAAAAGTCATGAGCGAGGTGTTGGTAGTGTCGTGGAGACGGCAAGCAGTAAAGTCAAGAGGAGGTTGAAACTGCATTCCTGCACAAAATTCTCTATTTAGCTCATCATCCTCTTTGAAAGGAGATAACTCATAAGCTGTAGGGAGAGCTAAGGTGTCTAGTTGAGTAAGGTGAAAAGAAGTATTTCCCTCTATTAATCCTATACAGAGGTTTTTATAAGTCCAAAAAATAGTATTTCCATCACGAATTTCTTTAAAGACCATACGCTTTACTTCAATCATCTCTTTTTATGGTTATCCACGATCAATCGCCAAGGAAAGATAATGAGGTAAATCCAAACAAATAGAACTATATACTTAAGAATATAAATGCTTATATATAACTTGTCGCCACTCTTTATAAAGATTGTTATACTCTACTATACTTTTCACACAACTTAAGGAGTTCTAACCCCTATGAGCACGCAAAAATGTCCAGAATGCGGCAGTACAAGCCTCATGGTCCATAAAGACAAGGGAGAAGTCATCTGTAAACAGTGTGGATTAGTTGTTGAAGATCGTATTATTGACCATACGCAGGAATGGCAGGAATTTGACTCGGATAAGTCAGAAAAGAGACGTCGTACAGGCGCTCCCATGTCCTATACGCGTTATGACCAGGGCCTAGGGACAGACATCGGTCAACGTGGTGACTTGTTCCAGTTAGAAGGCAAGGGAATGAACAAGTTCTTCCGTCTAAGAAAATGGCAGTATCGTATTTCTACAGCGATCGAGCGTAATCTTAAATTAGCTTTGGCGGAATTAAAACGTGTAGCCTCTTATCTCAAATTACCCAAGTCAGTCGAGGAAGAAGCAGCTCGTGTCTATACGATGGCGGTTCAGCGTGGTTTAGTTCGTGGTCGTTCCATGGAGTCCGTTGTCGCAGGAGCGTTATATGCTGCTTGTCGTCGTCATGAAGTCCCAAGAACACTCGATGAATTGTCCGAAGCTTCAGGCATTGATAAAAAAGAAGTCGGTCGTACATACAGATTTATCACGCGTGAATTAGGTATTCGTATTTTACCCTCAAACCCAGTAGATTATATTCCACGATTCGCGTCAGCGTTAAAATTATCAGCAGAAACACAGTCCAAGTCTGTCGAGATTTTAGAGATGGCGGAGAATTCTGAATTAACCTCTGGTCGTGGTCCAACAGGTATTGCCGCTGCGTCACTCTACGTCGCGGCGCTCTTGAACAATGAAAAGCGCACACAGAGAGAAGTCGCGGATATTGCTGGTGTGACTGAAGTGACTATTCGTAATCGCTACAAGGAATTATTCAATAAATTAAAATTGAAAGACAAGCTCAAGCCTAGTAAAAAAGCGGCATAAATTAATAAATGCGCTAATCAAGTCAAGTGTATGGTAAAAAATGCTGTTTTTCCTGACGAGATGCTTCTAGAGACAAAACATTTTACAGTAAGTCAAGATTGTGAAGTGCCTATTCCAGCATTCTTCATTCTTGCTGCAAAAAGAAAAATTAAATCCATTGCGGATTTTTCTGAAGAAGAGTTGCGAGAATTTGCTTTATTACTAAAAAATACAAGAAAAGCGATGCGAGACGTCATAGGTATCAAGGAAGTATATCTCTTTCAAAATGAAGATAGTGAGCATAATTTTCATCTTTGGCTCTTTCCACGACATGCGTGGATGGAAAAGTTCGGCAGAAAAATAGAGTCTGTCAGGCCAATAATGGAATATGCAAAAGAAAACATGCATAACATCGGTAATACTAATTTAGTAAGAGAAATAGCGAAACAAATAAGAAATAAATTACAGCAATAACAAATAACTTCCAACCAGCATCACAATACAGGCCATAGTCTTCTGAAATAGTTTGTGCTCATGAAAGAATTCTCCGCCAAGAACAGTCACAAATAGCGTGCTTAATCGTCGTAAGGGAATAGCCAAGGAAACTAAAGTAGTAGGCATAGCCAAAGCCAGTAAATGCATATAGTCAGAAATAATCGTAGTCAACACAATCAGCAGCAATAAAAGCCAGTCAGCGCGAACTACTTTGATGATGTCATAAATCCCCCGGTATTTCACGCATTGAATAATAATCATGTGCGCGGAGGCCAGAAAAAAAGTGTAGAAAAGGAAAGTAGGCACATTTACGCTTCCTAAAATTATTTTTACTAAAATAACGACGACGCTGCCGATCAGCATCGAAAAAAGAATCTGAGAGACATAGCGTTTCCGCAGCAATTGAAAAGGATGCGACCAGGAAACTCTAAAAATAGCTATTTCAAGCAGATAGCTTCCGCCAATAATCAAGAGAATGCCAAGAAAGTGAATGCCATCAAGACGTTCTCCGAGAAACAACGCGGCTAAAAAAATCGTCACTAAAGGTCCAAGATTGCGCAGTGGTTCAACCGTAGAGATTTCCATATGTCTATAAGCTTTTATCCAGGGCAGCCAGGTGAACACAGAAAGTAATCCAATCACGTAGAGAAGAAAAAAAGTCTTCGCGGGAAGAACAAATTGAATCTGGTTGTGCAAAGGTAGTAGTCCAATCCACATCAACAGGCAGAATGCGGTCAAATACTCCGTAGCGTGCTCGCGAAATAACGCTTTTTTCTGTAAGACATGCTGGATAGTTAAAAAAATCGAAGAAAGAATGACTAACGTGTACCACTCCATGTCTTCACCTTAAATCTTATACACCATAAAATCATGCGCGGCGATCGTGTTGGGAAAAACAGCTTTCGCTTCCGCTTCTAGCGTCTTGATGTCTCTGTAGCGTTGGCTGAAATGGGTGATAATAAGTTTTTTCACATGGGCTTTTTTTGCGATCATCGCCGCTTGTTTCGCGGTCATATGGAAAAATTCCTTTGCCTTGTCCTTGTGGTCTTCCATGTAGGTTGATTCACAGATCAAGACATCCGCGTCTTTAGCGAGTTTGACAGCGTTGGCGCAAGCGCGAGTATCTGTAATAAAAGTAATCTTCTTGCCTGGTGATCGTGTCGTAGCGTCTTTCACTTTGATCTTCTTGCCCTGCCAAACAATATCTCTGCCTTTTTGTAACTCGCTGAGCAACGGATTATTTTGCAGACCAACTTTTTTTATGTAGGGAACATTGATGTGAAATTTTTCTTGCTCAATAAAGGAAAATCCTAAGACTTCAGTGCTATGCTCCAAAGGTAATGCCTCTAGTTTGAAAAACGCGTTCTGAAAAAAGATTCCTTTTTGGACTTCTTTCAAAGTAATGGGTAAAGTATTCTGCGCTACAAAAGGTCGTCGTAAATCCGCGAAACGTTGCTTGCTTTTTTTAGGTCCATACATCTCCAAAGTGCCTTGATAATGGCTAGAGCCCATCGTCAATATAAGCCCCAGTAAACCAAAGACATGATCCCCATGCCAATGACTAACTAGGAGTTTAGTGATCTTCGTGATGGGAATATTCGCTATCCGCATCTGTTTCTGAGTTCCTTCCCCGCAGTCAAACAAGATGCCTTGGTCTCTGTAGGTAAGCAGCACCGCTGTGCCATTTCGCTCCTTAGTGGGCAGCATAGAACCAGTCCCAAGAAAGGTGATTTCCATAAAAGCGTTGCAACACGAAGCTTTTTATATAGTTTACTATTCACTTCAGTCTGATGGTAAAAAAACACCCAGAGCCACAAGCGGAGAAGCAAAGTTTCGGAAGCAAGAAGAAAATTAAGGCGGTGCTCTCGAGAGAAAGAGTCCTGGCGGAAAACAAAGGTGAATCGCGCGCCATCTATGACACTTCTCGCTTTGGAGAGCCACAGGAAGGAAAAATAGTGTACTCTTTGGTGGAAGCTTGTTATCTCTTGGAAAAGAAAAAAATGAGTGTTACAGATCAAAAAAAGAAAAAAATAACTGTTGACAGCTTTATCAATCGCGCGCAAAAAGTCGAGCCAAACTTCTGGATTCGCTACGTCGTTTATCGAGACATGCGCATGCGTGGTTATATACTAAAAACAGCTTTGAAGTTCGGCGCGGATTTCCGTGTCTATGACAGGGGTATCAAGCCTGGCGATGATCATGCTAAATGGATTCTTTATCCTGTACATGAAGGCGAGACACAGACATGGTATGATTTTTCTGCAAAGAGTAGAGTTGCGCATTCTACTAGGAAGAATTTGCTTATTGGCGTTGTTGATGATGAGGGAGACGTTACCTATTGGCAAGCCATGTGGACTCGACCTTAATTTAATTTCCATATAATTTTATTAGTATAGCCAGTTCGTTGTACAGAACCATTTTTTTCTAGGTAGGATAAATGAGGATATAGCCCATGCATGGTTAATAATAATTTTGAGGAAAGTTTTATAGTGCTCATTTGTTTTTCTTTCAATAATTTTAAAAGTTCATTCCTTGTCCATTCTAAAGGTCTAGTTCTTTGATGTTTTATTCTTTCAATTATTCTCTTTCTTATTTCAAGTTTATGATATTTTTCTGGATGTGAAAATCCAATTTCCTTTCTATATTTTAAAATTGAAGTACTTTTTATATTAAATGCATGCTGAGTATTCTTTGTTGAGGTAATCTTTAATGTTTCAATACCAAGAGAACTACACAATAATTTTATCTCTTGTATTAATCTTTTTTCTTTCATGCCTATTCCTAAACAAGTTGATATAGTTCCTTCATCATCAAATAATGCTTGTAAAAATGCTCTTTTACATTCTTCTTCTGCACTAAAAATAATTATAGGTAATTTATTAGGATGAGTGAACTTTATGTTCAAAATATGTTCTAGAATATGGGTAGCTGTTTTAGTAAAATTAACACAAAATACATCAGGGTCTTGGATAGATCTTGTTTCATAAGTTACTATTTTACCAAAAATCTGCAAATCTTTTTTGAATTGCTCTCGCAAATATTTGCATGTATTGGCATAATAAGGTGTATGATTATAGCTGTTACTTCCATCACCTATTAAGTGAGCAACAATTCTATAAAATGCAGGTGACTCTTGAAATGGAAGCTTTGGGTGATTAATCTGATTCCCGCCTTTACCTCTTATTGAGGTAATGTTTTTCTCTATGTTTTCCTTTAATATAGCAGAAATATAGGTCGCAGATCTTTTGAGAACCCATAATGGTATATATTTTATAGATCTCTTGCCTTTATGCCAATATCTAGCATAGTAATATCCCTGAATACAAGTTCTATTAATATTCAAGAATTTAGCATAATTGCTTTGCGATCCAAATTTCTTATACATGAGCTGAAAGAAAGCTTCTCTACAATCTTTTCTAATGAAAACATAGATGTTATCTGGAAAATCAAAAATACACCATCTTTTTATTTTCATACATTTAAATGTTAATCTCAGTTTATAAACTCTCGACAGCTCTTTGAGAAGTGGAGAAGTTAACTGCTTCTGTAGTAAATAAATCTTTAAAAAGCGTCGGAAAGTTTCCGATATATGCGAGAAACACAATAGTAAAAATAAATTTATATACTACTTATAAGTAACTACACATAGAAAGCTTTATATAGAAGAAAAACGTCTAAAAAGTATAACTATGACAGCCACATCACCAGAAACAAAAACATTCTATCATGCTCAAGTAGAGCAAGCTCTCGAGAATTGTCAAGAAAAACATACAGCCCTCTATATGCCTGAATTAGCGGAAGCTCGTATACAAGGTCAGCAACCATGGGATGAATGGCGAACAACGCCAAGCATCAAAGCAACAGGCAGAACCAAACAAGGCAACGCGGTCGTTGTCTACGCGCATATTCCTAATTGGCTAGCGAATCCAGCGAACATCAGAGCAGCGAAAGAACAAGGCTTAATCAATGGTGCAGGTCGTTTTCCGCAACATGAATTTCAAAACTTAATCGATGCAGACGGAAAAACAGATCTGCAAGGTAATCGTCAAATTTGGGTCGTTGATTATGATAGATTAAGAAAAGCAACATCAGGAGAAATAAACGTAGAAGACGCGCTTGAACATCCACAAACTATTCCATTTTTAGGCGGACAAGAGCGTGCAGAACGTTATTTACCAAAACACGCAAAAGCATACGACACAGAGACAATTGGTGTTTGGCATGTTGATGATCTTACTGATGAATCACCACTCGCGCGTTTGCTCTTTCTGGGCAACAATGACAACGACGGCCTCGATGGCGGCGACAACCTCGTCAACGATGGCCGATTTGCTGGGGTACGTAACGCAAGCGCCGAAGGCGCGCGCTCCGAAAAAATTATAGTAGCTCCAACGCTAGACCAGATACTAAGAGTTACAAAACCGTTTGTTGCAGATGCTTCTAGAAAAGATTTTGAAACTGAAATAAGAAAGTTATACAAGCAATAAATTTATAATCTTCTTTTTTCGTTAGTTGTTTGTCTTGGCAGTGCTCTTATATTCCTAATGAAATAGTAATTCTATAACGCAAGATTGAATCACAACAAGCCTTAAAAACTTCTTTCTAAATAAAGGAGTCTATGGAAATGCGTGATAAAGTGCTCGCTTTTGTGAAGAGCAGAGGTCCAGTTATTCCTATGCAAGTCGCCAAAGACTTGGGGAAAGACACATTCTATGCGGGCGCTATTCTTTCTGAGTTGCTCAATAGCAAAATCATAAAAATTAGCAGCGCGAAAATTGGCGGAACTCCGGTGTATTATTTTCCAGGACAAGAAGAGAAATTATCCGCGTTGTATAATGGTTTGCCGCAAAAAGAAAAAGAAGCTTTTAATTTGCTAAAAGAAAAAAAGATGATTGCGGACCGAGAGTTGGAGCCAGCTCATCGTGTCGCGATGCGCATGATCAAGGATTTCGCTATCCCTTTCTATGACAGCAATCAGACTATCATGTGGCGATGGTATTTGCACAAGACAGAGCAGGCGCAGCAACCACAAGTCATTACGCAACCAATTATCGCGCCAATGCGGCCAACCGCTATTCCACAAACTATCATTGAAGCAGCGAAACCAGTAGTGCAACAAGTAATCCAAGAGCCAGTAGTTGTCAAAAAACAAATAAAGAAAGAACCTATAGGAGCGTTCATCGAGGCGACTCGTGTTTATTTACAAAATAATCACATCCAAATCATGGAGGAAAAAACTCTCAAGAAAAATAAAGAATATGAAATGATAGCCAAAGTGCCTTCAAATGTTGGTTTGTTAGAATATGTCATCATCGCGAAAAATAAAAAAAAGATCGCGGATTCAGATTTGAGTTTGGCGCACAATCAAGGGCAGATAAGGAAGCTCCCTGTTATCTTTCTCACCAACGGGGAATTGTCAAAGAAGGCGAATGAGTATAAGGAAAAAAATTTAAAGGGCTTTATGCTGGTAAAAAGATTATGAAAAAACTGGTGATCCTTTTTCTCTTGCTTATAGTCTGCTCTCCCATTGCGTTTGCGGCTATTGATTCTATTTACGAATACTTGCAGAGGATTGACAATGGCTATGAAATAGTATTAGGCGAAAAGGCGAAAGGTGGAGATAGTTTAGCGGCGATCGATGTCGCCATAGGCGTCAAAAAATACAATCGTAATGCGCCAGATTTAGAGGCTATTATAGAAACAAATTCTTCTGCCAACGAGTCAAAAATTCTCATTGGCCACCCTTGCGATAATAGTTTGATTCCTATCAGTTGTGAAAATTGGCCTTATAGGGAAGGAGAAGCGATTATTCGTATCATCGGTAATGATCTCATCATCGGAGGCAGCACTATCGATGATACGCGAAGAGCGGCAAAAATCATAGGTAATTATAAAAATTATCCACAACTCAAAGAGACATTAAGCGTCGTCGTCACAGGAAACGGTTTCAAGAATCTAAACGTTACTAAAGAGAAGAGAAATGAAGACATGGAATGTGGTGATGGTATTTGCGAGCCGGGAGAAAGCTGGTGTCATGCGGATTGCGCGAAGTTGTCCTGTTTTGAAGTCTGTGAGGAAGAAGGATATGACGAGGCGGCGTGTCGCGATGCGAAAAGCAACCCTAATGTAGCTTCGTGTCTTGCGGAAGAATATGACAAAGGAAAAGGATTTTGTGCTACAGGAAAAGTTTGTTGTTGTAAAAAAATACCAACCTCTTCTTTAGAGGACAAGAGTACATCTGATGAGGACAGTGAAACTGATCTACTCTCTTTATGGCAAAAAATCTTGCTCTTTTTTAAGAGACTATTTACCAGTGCATAGGCAAAAGAATGAAGTTTTTCGCTCTAAGAAAGTTTTTTAAACGTCGCTCAAGCTCATTTCCACAGTGCCTTGGTAGCTCAGCCTGGTAGAGCACATGGCTGTTAAAGCCTATAGAAACCATGTGGTCGGAGGTTCAAATCCTCTCCAAGGCGCTCTTCTATTCCTTTTGGGTAAAGCGAGTTTTTTAAATCCTAAGAAATTCTCTAGCTCATGAAACTTATACTACAAGAAGAACCATCAGGTTGTGGAATTTGTTGTGTAGCATTCGCATTGAATAAATCCTATGTGCAGGCTAAAAAGTTATTTGCTCATCCAGAATATGCTTCATTGAGAGGGTATTATTGTAGAGATCTTGTGAAAGCATTGAAGAAAGGAGGATTAAAGTATACCTATGCAAAAGTAAGAAAGAGTAATAAAAAACTTTTACAGAAACCAGGGACAATTGTATTTATCAGGAGAAGTGTAAAACATCCGCAAGGACATTATGTGATAAGAGCTAAAAATTTTTGGATGAATCCATGGAAAAATTTCCCTATGATGATTAGTGTCAAAGCAGGCTTTCAAAAAAGACTTCCAGGCAAAGCCCAATGGATAATTTATCAGATAACGTAATTCTTACGAAATTAACGAAAAACTTCTAAATATATTAATAGTAAATAAGAAACAAACAAT
>CAYMIM010000024.1:0-7731 GCA_964390715.1 Candidatus Woesearchaeota archaeon
ATCCGGGAAATCCCTCAATGATAGTTGGATTTTTTGGCTTCTTTTGTAAAACAACGTGCATAGAATCTCCTTCTTTGGTTAGTTTAAATAGTTTTCTAATACTCAGCAAAAACTAAATTTATAAAGGAGGGAAGTGCACAAATAGATGATACAAGTACCATCTTTCTTGAAGTATTATCTCTTTGTAATGTTGTGTGTTCTGCTGACGTTGCATCTCAAAGATTTTTACAGAAAAAAGAGAAAGTGGAGAAGTACAGCTATTCTCTTGACATTCTTGTTTGGAGGGTTAAGTTGGTTCTATACTTATCAAAAAAACAAAAAACATTGCTGGTTTATTCTAAGTCTAGCAATCCTTGCGATTCCGTTTCCTATTCTTCTCTCATGGAAGCCAGAAGTCTTCTTTGAGACCTTTGTCTATCCGCTCTTTGGCACTACAGAAATAGGACAACTAATGTTCAAAATAACATCAACTATAGTTATTACACTCGTAGCTATCCCTGGGTTTGTGTGGCCTCTGTTCTATTTTATACGGCAGCCAGCCAAGTTCTATAAGAGTTATTATAGGCACTAAGAAAAAGACTTTTAAACCATCTTAAAGACATTCTTTACTATGGGTCCTTAGCTCAGCCTGGCTAGAGCACCTGGCTCTTAACCAGGGGGTCGTGGGTTCAAATCCCACAGGATCCGTTTATGCTCATGGAAACAATCGACGAATGGATAACATATTTGCGAAAGAAACAAACACTTATTCTCGTAGAAGGCAAAAGTGATAAAGCAGCGTTAGAGTATTTAGGAATCAAGAAAATACAAACCATCGCGCAGCAACCCTTCTACAAAGTCGCGGAGTCCATTCAAGAAAAAGAGATAATAATTCTCACAGATTTAGACGCGGAAGGAAAAAAGTTGTTCGCGCAATTGAATCGGTATTGCCAACAGCACAGCATTAAAGTAGACAACAAGCCTCGTGAGTTTTTATTCAAGCACACAACGCTCACGCAAATAGAAGGTCTTCCTAGTTACTTGCGCAAAATTTTAAACATAGAGTCAAAGACATTGTCTTCAATGCAGCACGTGTGAAACGTAGCTCCTAGTCCTTCTGCCAATCGTTTCAAACGTAAATTATGATCTTGTAATTTCGACAAGTAGTTCTTGCGTAAAAAAGGGCTGATATAGGTGCGCAGCATGCTGTGTGTTTCGCTGTCTTTCAAGTTAAATTCTCCATTCAAGTCAAGACTTAATTCTACCTCATCCAAGACCTGAATCAATTTGATGGTGTTATTTCTGAAGCCAAATAACGCGCGTTTCACTTGCTCTGGTTCATACAAGAAATCAGAGATGATGACAATCATGGATCGTGAGTCAATGAACTTTGCGTAGTTCATCAAAGATTCTTCAAACTTAGATTCTCCTTCTGGTTGTTTTGTTCGTAAGTAATCTAGGATAGTCACTAGTTGTCTTTTGCCGCGTTTTGGTTTGAACCTGTCAAGCTTGTCAGAAAATGTGGACAGTACAAATCGTTCATTGTTCTTCAAGGCCATGTAAGCGAATCCTACACCGAGCATGGAAGCGTACTCATATTTCTTCATGGCTTTGCTGCCAAAATGCATACTGTTGCTGAAGTCAAGAATGACATGCACAGTTAAATTGCGTTCTTCTTCGCGTCGCTTGATATGGAGTCTGTCGGTTCTCCCATAGACTTTCCAGTCAATGGCGCGGTAATCATCTCCAGGAGTATAATTTCTATGGTCCTTGAAAATTAATCCCTGGCCGCCATGAGTGCTCTGTCGCTCGCCTATGTAGTTAGATGCGACTCGTTTGTTAATAATTAAACTAAGGCGATGAAGATGATGTAAAAAGTCAGTCTCAATCATTTTAGCATATAGCCAATTACGTCGTCTTCATTGAAATTATTGCGTTCAGCTTCAAAGTTCAGGATGATGCGGTGTCTAAGTACAGGGTAAAGCATTTCACGCACGTCATTCTTGGTGACATAATTTCGTCCATCAAGGAGAGCGTTCGCTTTTGCTGCTAAGACTAGTCCAATAGACGCGCGCGGGGAAGCGCCATATTCTATAAGTTCTTTGCGATCTCTTGTTTTTTTGACAAGCTCTACAGCGTGCTTGCGGACATCCTGCGCTATAGGGATTTGGCGAACGAGCTGTTGCAGTTTGAAAATAGTTTCTTTCTTTAGCAAAGGTTTTAACTCAGGACCTCCTTTCTCATTGAATTCTGTATAGCGTGTGACGATTTCAACTTCATCGTTGAAGCTTGGATAGTCTGTTTTGATCTTGAATAAGAAACGATCGCTCTGCGCTTCAGGTAAAGGATAAGTTCCTTCTTGCTCAATAGGATTTTGCGTCGCCAATACAAAAAAAGGTTTTTCTAATTTATAGGTATGATTTCCAACAGTCACTTGGCGTTCCTGCATCGCTTCGAGTAAAGCTGATTGTGTTTTTGGTGTTGCTCTGTTAATCTCATCCATCAAGACTACATTGGCGAATAATGGACCAGGCTGGAATTTGAATTCTCTTCCGTTTTTTGTTTCTTCCAAGACATATGTGCCAGTAATATCTGACGGCATTAGATCGGGAGTTCCTTGAATGCGAGAAAATTTTAAGTCCATTAATTTTGCTAAGGTGCTGATCGTCAAAGTTTTTGCTAATCCAGGATAACCTTCTAGAAGCGCGTTGCTTTCTGTTAAGATAGCGATGATAATCTGCTTGACAACATGTTGCTGTCCAACAACGACCTTTCCAACTTCAGTGAAGATATATTCAAAAACTTCCTTTGCTTGTTTGATGGATTCTGTAGTCATGGTTTGTTGATGCTGCGGAAATAATTATTCACAATTTGTTTGTCTTCGTCATCGATTTTTTCTTTGGAATTTTCGCTGCCAAGTGCCTCTCGATTGCCTGTGCCTGTAGATGTTCCTTTAAATGTCTTTCCGTCTTTGTCCTTATTGTAGCTGTTTATATCCACTAGACCAAGCATCTGGTTGAGTTCTATGACTTGTTCCTTGCCATATTTGATTTGCTCCTCGTCTCCATAGAGATTGTCTTTAGATTCTTTGTCAGAAAAAGAAACATCTGTTAAATTAGCTGTTTTGGCAAAAAAGCCAGTCAAAGAAGTCGTGCCTTCTTGAAGCGCGGGAAGAACATCGTCAAAATGGATACTGTTCAAGGAAAAAAACCCTAAAAGAAAACACAGTCCCAAGATGGCGGCTATTTTAGAGATAGTCTGCTTCTTGTTCATGATACGAGTAGCGCTTACCTGCTGCAGTCGTTCCAGAACGTCATGGTGTAAATCAAGCGCGACATCGTCATCGCGTTCTGCGTTGTCTGCTGAAGTTCGAAGGCGCCATTCCAGGTCAGGGATTTTTTTCTCCACATCGTAATACCCTATTTTTTTCATGCCGCGAATAGTATTCACAGTCAAAAAAACAAGGAAAGGAATCAACGCGTAAATCCAAGGGACAGCGAAGAAAAAGAAAGCCAATGCGAACAACAAGAAGATAATCAGCGAGTTGACAAAACTATTGAAGAAGCTTACAAAGAACAAAATCTGTTTCACTTGCTTCAATGCTTGTTTAATGATATCCATGGGTGTAAATCTAACAAACGCTTAAGTTGCCGTTATATTCATCTTCAATACAGTCTTTCCATTTTTTTATTTCGCGTCGTTGATCATCAGTGGTTCTCGTAAGATTATCTAGTTCGCTTTTTTTGGAGCTGATATCTGCTTCTAATTTATCTATTGCTGTATTGAGATCCTCTATTTTTGTCTCAAGTTTCTTTTCAGCAGCGGATTTTCCTGAAAGTTCTTTTTCTGTGTCCTCAAGAAGCGTTTTAGTGTCATTGAGATCTTCTAATTTTTCTCGTAATTCTGTTTCTAAGGTCTTCAACTTGTCGACTTTTTCATCATAGTTGTCTTGCAGACTAGTAAATTGGCTGCGATAGTAAAAACTGATAATGACTAAAACAACAACAGAAACAAGCAGAATGCCAATAAAGAGAAGGTCTTTGCCGTTCCGCATCAGGGGATAAGAAGTGTTGTGATTAATAACAGTACTTTTCGGCTTAAAAGCGTCTGTAGCGACATTCTCATGCTTGAGTTGCTCCAGTGCTTGAGTAACCTCTGCTAGTTTTTTCTGGCGACGGTGTGCCACATACTCTTTGATAATGCCCATGACAAGCAAAGCGACGTTGCTCATTTAAATAGTTTTTTGTCTAGAGGCTCTGCGGAGATAAATCTCAAAGAGGAAGACTGCTAAGGCAAGGAGGATAAATGGCCAGCGATAGTACCATCTCTTGAAAAGCGGTCGTTGGGATTGGGTTTTGACTGCGGCTACTATCTCTGCGATTTGATTTGCCGCGAACATCTGTCCTCCAGTAGCGCTAGTGATTTCCTCAAGTTCTGGGTTAAGCCCGATACCCTCAAGCTCTTTGTTGTAGTTGACAGCGAATTCCACGCCTAAAATATTTTGGAATCCCATCTTCGTTGGTGTTAATGTTGAGCTATAAAGTTCATCATCGCGTTTGTAAAAGGTCAGCCCTTCAGCGACAGGTTGCTGTTTTGCCTTGACTTTCACTTCAGTGGCTCGTCCGATGTTCGTGTCTTGGACGGAAACATAACTAGGGCTTTTTCTCTCAGGGTCGCCAATCAGCCAGTTTATGGTTTTAGTATAAAACAAGGAATTTTCACCATCTAGGAATTCTCCACCCCACGCGCTGCCATCATCAGTCGATAACAAACCAACACGACCAACACCATAACGCCAGACAGTCAAGAGTGGTTCTCCAGAATCAGTAGCGACTAAATGAGAGGAAGTTGATTTGGGAATCACAGTGTTAAATCCCGTGACATGGGCGCTGAGTTCTAAGTCTTGTGTAATAAAATGTCCTTCATCAAGCACAGTTGCAGTGTAAGCGTCTTTGTCTTTATCTTGTTCTCCTCCGCCAAAAAGAACTTTGACTTTCTGTGGTGTTTTTTCGCCAGTGAAATATGATCCTCCGCCCGCGAGAGCGATATTTTTGATGGCGTCAATGCCGTAGATTTCAGATGGTTTTACCACACATTCACCTCGGGAGTCATAGCGAATACAAGCGTTGCGATCACCGACACCAACACCATAAATTTTGATGCCTTCCTCTTGCGCGGCTGCTGCTAGGGATTTTGCAAGACCAATGCCTCCTGATTTTCCATCGGAAATGAAAATAATATTCTTTCCACCAGAAACTCCTTTGAGCATAGCGATAGCGGCTTCAATTCCTGTAGGTACATAAGAATCGCTGCTTTGTTTAGAGACGCTGCGAACTTTTTGCATCAAGTCCTCTCGTTTGTCTCCCAAAGGAGAAATTTCAGAGATAATGTAGGGTTTGCTGTCAAATCCTATAAATCCTACCTGACTAGTATCTTTAATATTCTCAATGACGCTTAAGGCAATGGCTTTCTCGACTTGTGAAACACTCCCGCTGCCATAACTTTGTCCAGTACTCTTGGAAAGATCCATCGATATCACAATATTAACAATGCCTTCTTCTTTTTCATCAGCGACAGCGACAAACGCGGGCAAGAGCTCCTCAAGTTTTGTTCCTTTATAGCCTCCCTTGTCAAAAGAGCTTTGTCCACCAATAAACAAAACACCATTATCATCAGAGAGATATTGTTTCAAAGAAAGTAATCCTCCTTCAAGAGCGGGGAAAGAAAGATCATTAATGATAACAGCGTAATATCTGTTCTTATCCAAAGCAGTTAAATCAGAAGTAACTTTGACTTCATACAGTTGCTTGAGAATAGGAAGTAAGGGAGATTCTTTCTGGCTGACAAAAAGTACCGATGGTTTCTGAATTACTTTGACGCTTTTGTAATACTTGTTATTTTCCATAAAATAGTCTTTATCATCGAGTGTTGCGGTAATGCGATGTGGTCCTTCAGGAAAGGATTGGAAGAATTGAATCTCTTGGTCACTGGTATGTGTATCAATAAGCTTCTTGCCATTGACCTCAACAAAAATATGTTTTGCGTCTTTGCTTGCGGTGCCACTGATATGTACTATAAAAGAACTTTTGATGCCTGGAGAAACTTTGTCTGGTCCAGTCACAGTGATAGCAGCATCTTGTTTCTCTGGAAGAAGGGTAATAGCGTTGATGGTAGCATTGACTTTTGTTGCTTGAAGGACAACACTGTTTAACTCAGGTCCTATATTATTATAGCCATCAGTCACTAGTAAGATATTACGTCCTTCCTGGAGCTGTTCAAGTAAAGTATCACTTAAAGGTGTTTTACTCTCATCACCTATAATTCTAGTATTGACCTTGATGTAATCAGAAAGCTGGTTTTTAAGACGAGGTCCAGTTTGCATATCAAATACTTGGAAAGAGCTGGAGTTGTCCATGACCAGTGTTAAGGAATAGTCTCCACTTACTAATTTTTCACGCATCACAAAAGGAGATGCGAGAGCTAGAAGAATACAGAGGAGGATAATGCTTCTCGTGAAAAAAAGAGTCCATTGTCTTCGTTTGTTAGGTTGGTTAGAGGTAGAGCGACCAAAAGTAAAGCGAACTAAAATAAAAATGAGCGCGATGAGAGGAACAGCCCAGATGAGTAGCGTAGGATTTTCAAAATACCGAGAAAAAAAATCTAGGGAAATCATCAAACGTCACCTCGTAACTTCATGAGCAGCAATTCTAAGAGCAATAGGACACCAGCGGCTAAAAGAACAACTTTTTCAAGGCTATATCTGCTTTCATCATCAGGGATAATGCTCAAAGGAGTGGAGAGTAAAGAATACTCAGTAGTAACTGTGTCAAGATCAGATTCTTTTTCATCAGCAAGAGATACTGCTAGTGAACGGTCATCAAAAGAATAAATGCCAACTTCATCAAAGAGAATAGTATTAGTGGTCATTTTTTTCGAGGGAGTAATCACTTGTTTTTTTAACGGAAGTGAAAGGATACTGCCAGCGTCAACATTAAAGTCACTTAAGTCACCTTGTCCAGAAAGATAACGAATAACGTTGGTCCAGAAAATAGGATAAGAAGGCTGCAGAGGGAATTCAGTATCGCTTTCAATAATCCCATAGTAAATAACTTTACCTACACCAAGAGGGTTAACACTCAGAACAGAAGAGTTTTGTGCTGTAGCGAGCGTAAGTCCTTGTTCTTGCTTCGTCGAGAAGTAATGTTGAACATCACCAAAGAGAATGTCGTTAGTCAATTTAGTTAATTGGGTAATTTCAACAGTAGCATTATTTTCTAATTGGTTTAGTTGCAAAGGAATGAGTTCGCCATAATCCACAGCATTCGATGTAGATTCCGCGTGAATCACAAGACCCTTTCCGTCTTGAACTTCTTTAAAAAGAGTAGCAAGGACTTCTTTGTTAAGCTTGCCATCAATTTCATGAAGCACATACACTTCAAAAGATTTTTTAGGAAGTTTCGCAGTTGGCGTGACCGTAACATCAACCTTACCAGAAGATTCAAGTGCTGCCTTCAAGTATTTGGACTCTTTATCAGTGATAAGTAAAACAGCGATACGTTTTCTTTCAGGCGCGCTGATGTAAGCGACATCATCTACAGGAAAGTCATCTTTGTCTAAAATACGAACTTCACTAATGCCTAAGGGTGTCTTGAAGGAGTAAGGTTCAATGAATTTCGGCTTGATATTAATCTTCTTTTTTTCATCATTGACGGAATAGGAGACTTCTTTTTCTTTTTCTCCATAATTCTTGAA
>CAYMIM010000025.1:0-14293 GCA_964390715.1 Candidatus Woesearchaeota archaeon
CCCAATCCTTATCCAAAAGGATATTATCCGACGGAAAATCGAACAAAGATTACTGTGTATGACAGCGCTGCTGACGCAGACGCCGCTGGAGCGCCAAGGGACTAACAGTCTCTTTTTTTTCTTTTATTTTCCCCAACGCCACTTAAGCTTTTCTCCCGTCAGGAAACAGACAACCAGAAGTATCGCTGAAATAATAAACAGTCTAGCTAGAAAATCAGGCAAGAGTATTTGCTGACTATTGATTTTGATAATGAGATGGATAACCGCAATAAGATAAACAAGCATCACTGTCCAGCCCTGCCATGTAGACGGATACCAGCCCCAACCATATTGTTTTACCTTGAACCAGAGCTTTTTCATCTGTTCTTGACAGAAACCATATATTTAAAACTTCTATAATATTTTCTGTTTCTATGCCAGCGGCCTCTTGGGAAGATCATTTGCAAGAACATCGAGAACTTTTACGTCCTGTGGATGAATTGAAAGAACCTTCACGAGCAGCGCGAACGATAAAAAGAATTTTGACGCTGTGCATCGCTTTGTTTCTGCTGATGCTGTTACTTGTTTACTTTGTTCCTGGATCTGATTTACTTTCCATCCTTGAAGGAAAAACTGCCAGCGATGTTGTAAAAGACTATCGAGTACAGCTTTCTGATGGAAGAGCGGTTATTTTTCATGAAGAAGTCTTTGATCAACTGCAACAACTTTATCTCGACAACCAAGAGCAAGAGTTCAGCGCTTGTCTGTTTGGCTTAAAGCAAGATCAAATTTATACGGTGACAGGACTCTTGCTTCCGAGAACTTATGAACAAAACGTGTTTCATGTGCGAGCAGATTTATGTCCGAAAGAAACTTTGATCGCGTTGCATAGTCATCCTTACAAGCATTGTATTTTTTCTGAGGCGGATATTAACTACTACAAATCATTCGCAAATATTAATAAAGATGGACTGATTGGCGTGATGTGCGAGCCTGAACGCTTTGGATTTTATCCCTGACCATGACTTCACCTGCTGAAAAAAAGAAAAAGAAGAAAGATCCTTTGGAAGAAGTTATTGATATTCTGAATGAGTATGAAGAAGGCACTGTTCCCAGAACTGGGAAAGATTATGAGATGTAACTTATTTCTTGTCTCTGACTGTACTGCCGACGACGATTGCCGCCGCGATCAACACTAAATTCTTGATAATATACTGCCCTTCCAAAGATAAAGTAAGTACAGGGATTGGACCATAGACTACTTCTGGCAACAAGATCAACGGTAGAAAAGTTCCGACCATTTGCACCGCCATTAATCCTACGGCTAATCGAATTAAAGGCTTGATTAAAAAACAAACACCAATGACGAATTCCCACCATCCGAGAAAAGGAACGAACCACTCAGGAGATACCCAATACACCGTACGAGCGACCAATTCAGAAGCAGGACTCAAGCCGAGCGGTTTTAAGATGCCAAGCCAGATGAAAACTATAGCTAATGAGTAACGCAATAAAGTAAGACCATGGCGTTTCATCCACAAAGTGATAGCATGATCGATCCGCTCTACCCTCTTCATATATTATTTTTTGTAGCTGATGATTTATATACTTTCACTTGAGGAATATTTATAAAGAAACCAAGACTGCTATCAACAAGAGTTCCTGTGACTGAAAAACGTTTACGTGTTTGGTTGTCTATTCTTTTTCTCCTAGGCATGCTTGTGTCTCTTTTTCTCACCTATGAACATTTCTCACCCGCCGCAAGCAAGTTTTGCACCTTTGGCTCTTCGTTTGATTGCGGTATAGTGAATAAAAGCCCGTATGCGAACATCGATGGACTATCCTATCTCTTAACGATTGATTTTGGTTTGTCTTTGCCTTTGCTTGATCTAAAACAATATGGATTTTTCGCTGATTTATTAACTTCACAAGCATTTTTAGGATTTTTGACATTGCTACTGTTATGGCTGCTGCTGCGAGCACATCAAAAAAGAAAATCATTTTTGTGGATTAAAACTGAAAACATACTGTCTTGGATGCAAGGTATTTTACTTTTTGGGGTGATCTATGGATTCTATCTGTTCTTGATTCAGCATTTTATTTTACAGACTTATTGCTTGTTTTGTTTAATACTCGATATTATTTTAATTGCTTCTTTAACCCTAGTATGGATTAGTAAGTCGCGCCAGAAGATTTAAATAGCATATCAAATACTCTTAATTATGGATTTTTTACATCGCGTCAAATCTGTGCTTCTTACACCGACTGCTTTTTTCACAAAGCTTTCGAAAGAGCATGGCGTTAAAACCGCGTTTTTCTATCTCATTTTTATTTCTTTTGTAGGATTTGTTTTAGCCACTTTAGTCTCTCCCCTTTCCCAATCGAATGCACAATTCTTCGCTAGTATGTTTGGTCAAGTTGTTCCACCATCAACATTTGGACAAATAGCAGTTCTCAATTTCGTAGGCTTTGCCTTGGGGTTACTTCTCAGTTTTGTTGGCGCGGCAATCTTGCATGTCTGGATTCTTATCTGGGGTGGACGAGCGCCTTACAGCAAAACGTATCAGCTTTCTGTCTATAGTGGCACACCTGGTTATATTTTAGGCTGGATTCCATTTGTAGGTATGTTTGCCTTTATTTATTGGCTTGCGCTGATTATTATTGGAACACAACACGCGCATAAATTATCGAAGACCAAAAGCATCTTGATGTATATCTTACCTGTATTACTTGTGATCGCATTACTCGCGCTCCTCTTAGGTGTTGCTTTCTACGCTTTAAGCTCTCTTCCTGTAGCATAACTCTTGAGAAAGCTCTATTTCAGTTGTTTAACCACCACTCTCACTTCCTGTTATTTTTTGTCTTAACTTTAAAGTAGTGCTTAAAGGAAGATTTATAAGGCATTTTTCTTGTCTTTTAGATATGCCATCGACTCTATCCCTAGAACCTTTAATGTCCTATTTGAATAAAGTGTATTCACGGGCAGACAAGCGGAATGCTTTTTTGGAAGAGTGTAAAAAGAATGCTGGTCTAGAAGCCTTATGTATTGGCGCTTGCGAGGCTGGAGAATTAGGTTCAGAATCTCTTGCTTATTATGGGTTAGGTTTGCAAGATTATAACACCCCAGGACTTATTGGGGGAGTTGCCATTGGACTCTTCTATTCTATACTCCATACTTATAAGCATGCACGTCGTCATTCTCAAAACGTTTCTGTCAGAGACGCTGTAGCTCCCGCATTAGCCGCGGAATCTGCTTGTATTTTGAGCGCGACTGGTGTTGAATACACTATTGGATTGGGATTAGCACAACCTCCTCTTACTCCACAAAGTCTTCTTTTCCGCGGTATCGGACTATTGCCTGCGTTTGCTCTAGGTCTTGTGGCAATGAGCGCCCTTACTCACTACTATAATCGTGAAGCAACTCGTTTTTTAGCAAAAAGTCACGCTTTATCCGCAGTCCATAGTTATGCTTCTCAACTGCCCGGTATCGGTGAAACGTCTGTTTGTGTTCGTCAATTAACTGTAAAAGGCACACAATCTTCTTTGATTATTCGTGAGCAACCAGTACCTCCTTTTCTAAGAAATATTGCTTCCACTGATGCTTCTTTGTATCGTTCTCTAGCTTCTGCAGTTAGATGTGATTCTTTCGCAAAAAAAGTACTAAAAGAAACTAGCCACGCTCTTTTTAGAGACGCTGGCTTCGCTGTTACTCCAGTGGAGAATATCTTCCATCACTAATTTTTTTAATCCAAGCTCTTTTGAAGAATTCTTTTCTCTCTATGGCTTTTTCTATTGCTTCTTGATCTTTCACCGCTTGCTGTACTGTTTTACCTAAATCAGTATGCATTTTTCATACCTGGACAATCATCAAATACACAATTATTCATCGGATTGCGGCTGACATAAGTTTTCTTGTCTGAACAGAGCATAACTTCTTCAGTGCAAGGAATCTCTTTTCCTGGACAAGGATAGAAATCGCAAGCAGCATTAGGATTACGATACACATATTTACCATCGTCACATTTGAAACTATCCGCAGGACAACTTGTACTTGTACTTTGTCCACAGGATTTGAAAGCACAATTATTCAGAGGATCGCGATTTACATACTTACCGTCTGGACATTGTTTTACATCAGCAGTGCAGTCTAGAACACGTTTTTGCGTTGCACAAGGATGGAACGCGCAATTATTATCTGGGTCTCGAGACACATATGTGCCGTCAGAACATTTAAAGACGTCTCCTGGACAATCGATAGGCTCTTTGGAACTTGTATTTATACAAGCACTAAGTGTTATTACCGCCAATACCATAATAAGAACATACATTTTCATAGGTTTTCGTACTTTTTTTGCTATATAAGCTTTTGTAGTATGATGATGTACGCCTTTTGCTGCAGAGAGCCCGACAGGTTTTTATGATCGCCTGCCGCAACTCACGCAACCTCTTCTCATACTTTGATCTCTTCTACAACACGGTTTTGCGCTTCACGACGCGTCTTCGCTACTGTGTTACAGGGGTAGCAACGGCCACGCTGTTTTATTGGTCGATTACATTGAATGCAGTATAATTGTGCCATGAATGTTCACCTCCTGGAGAGAAGATATCTTTCTTTTTAATCACTGTTGCGGTGAAATTTCCGGAACTCTTACTCTTTACGCCGTATATCTTTCTATTTTAGCTAGCATTTTTCCGGTTTTTTGTGCACAAGCTTCTTTAAGGAGTACTCCCCTTCTTATTTCATGCACAGCACAACACATATAAATAACACAACCCATGAGCTCGTTATGGCTAAGAAATACACTGTAGTTATTGAGAAGGATGAGGCTGGATGGCTAGTTTCTGAGGTCGTTGAACTTCCTGGCTGTCATACCCAAGCGAAGACTATGGATGAACTTCTCAAAAGAACTAAAGAAGCTATAAAGGCTTACCTTGGCGATAAGAAAACCGCAGATATCTCTCTCGAGTTTGTTGGCGTGCAACAGCTTGAGGTGTGATTCTTGAGTAAACTTCCCAAACTTACTGGCAAAGAATTATGTCTAATTCTAGAACGTCTTGATTTTGTTCATGTTAGAACTACAGGAAGTCATATGCTCTATCAACATGCTGATGGACGACACACAGTTGTTCCTTGTCACGCTGGTCAAGAGTTAGGTCCTGGATTGCTTACTAAAATTATCAAGAAAGACTTTTTACTCACAAGAGAAATATTTCTTAGTTTATTGAAAAAATAAAAAAACATCATTTCTGGATTTGCTATCTCTTCTGATTTGTACTCGTTATGGAGTGATTTTCTGGAACAAGTTTTATATACTTAAACATCGACTCTCTGATTGAACACCATGAGAACTGGCATCTCTGATAGAGTACGAGGAATACTTCTTCCTACACTATTGGCTACTCCTTTTTTTCTAGGATGCGATGTTCACCATAAAAATGGCGTTATTGTAGACCCTAATAGACCAAAAGTAACACAGATTTCCCCACAGACGGTTCAGGAAGGAACGAAAATAGAATTTACTTTCGACAAATATATTTCTGATCCCAACAAACGCACCTTAAGCGTGGAAAAAATAAGTGGACCTGGTGACATCTGGAACAGCAATTTAAACACATTTACTTTTCGCTATACTGACAAATTTGATCCTGACATTGATCATCAAGCATACACTGTCGCTTTCCGCGTAAAAAATGACCAAGGCAAATTTACGGACAGCTCTTTTACTCTCACACAAAAAGATATATGGCCGGAGGTTATTCCGACCTCTAAGAAAACACTTTCTTCTGGACTAGAATCTACTGTTCTTGACACTTTTATGAATTGTTGTGAAGGATTTCGAAGACCACAAGTCTCTCTCGCAGTGAACAGCAAACAAGAAGCTCTGATTCTTTTTCCTAATGACTCTTTTGATTTCGTGAGCGCGTTTCCCTACGCCAATGTGTGGATACGCCGCTATGCTAATCCTGAAGGTGGAGAATACTCTTCCGCAGTCTTTGATCGCAATGATGTTGCTCATGTCAGCTTTGATGGCAGCGCTTATCCTGGGGGTGGTGGAGAAGTGTTGTACAAAGGAACTTTTCAGAGCGCGTTTCCTGGCGCCTGGATCCGCGAGCGACTTGATGAAAACGCCAGCGTTGGTTTAGAGAATGATCTTGCTCTTGATCAAAATGATAAAGTCCACATTAGTTATATTTCCTGGGCAGCGAAACGAGCGAAATACGCAACGAATGTCTCTGGAGGATGGAAAGTAGAAGACTTAGCCAACTGCGCCTGGAATCAAACGTCAATCGCAACAGATTTAGCAAATAAAGCGCACCTAGTGCATGTCACTCCCAACAACATGGTTCAATATCTTACGAACGCTTCTGGCTGGCAACCCACCATCATAGCAGGAGGAACTAATCCTGTGATACGCCGTGACAATCAAGGAGCAATGCATGTGGTCTTTCGCGGAGCAGCACAATCGTTGTATCACGCTACACAACAAGGAGCCAACTGGATTCTTGAACCTTTGCCTTCTTCACGCATCTTGTCTCCTGAACATCGCCTTTCCTTTGAGATAGACCAAAATAACAAGCTGATGATCTGCTATATCCCCAGCAACAAAGATAGCCTTTATCTTGTGACCAATCATGGCGGAGCATGGAAAGAACATCGTCTAGACAATGGCGGACCCTGGATTAATCCACGCATCGCACTAGATAGACTAAACAACGTCCACATCGCTGGAGCGCGTCAAGGAAAAGTAACATACTTGCGCTTCTTGCCTACACAATTACCCCAGTGATTAGTGAGTATATTTTTGTACAAGACTTTTGATCTTCATCAATTTTTCTTCTGATGGTTTAGGTATGATCTCGTTAAGCTTGTAGTACTTGCCCAGATGATATGCCAAAGGCTCTTTGTTTTTGTCGTGGACAACAGACAATGCTTCACCAATAAATATCGTGTGAGAACCTAGGTCAGCAATCTCTCTGATTACTTTACATTCTATTTGCAACACCGCTCCTTCAACCATAGACGCTTTGATGTGTTTTGCTTTGGAGAATTTTATCCCTAGATCTTTGAGCACTTTTATCTTATCAACACTTTGACCATGCGAGCCACCAGCTATGGACGCTAGGACATTCTGATCTGTCGCCGTGATGTTGACACCGAATTGCTTGGTCTCCTTGATATTGACCGCGGTCGCTTGGTTTGTCTTGTTGATACAGACCGCGATCATGCCCGGACTATATGATATGTGATGCGTCCATTCCGCAGCCATAATATTGTCACCTAATTTTCCTGTTGATGTGATTAATCCTACGTTGGTGATGAATGCTTTCGCCTCATCTGATCCCCATGGAATGTCTACCATTGTGTTTTCTCCTGTGTGTTGTTCTTCATATCTACTTCTATAATTAGTGTTTTTGCATCTTTTATCGCTTCTATAGCGATGGTGTTTATTTCACTGAGCGCAACAGCATCTCGCGGAGCTAGCTTTTTTCCTTCTACAACTACTGTTCCATCAATGACAAAGACATACGCGCCTCTAGAGGGTTTTAGAGTATATACGCTCTTGCGCCCCTTTTCCAACTCTAAGAGACTAATATTTGCATTTTGGTGGATGAATAGTACCTCTTTTTTCTGTTCTCCTGAGACTATTGCAGTTAGGGTATTTTTCTTGAGTGTGTATGTTTTTTGATCGTATCTTGGCTTCACATTTATTTTATTGGGACGAATCCAAATCTGTAAGAGATTGACTTTTTCTGTGGTTGATGGATTGACTTCCGCGTGTCTGACTCCTATTCCCGCTGACATGACTTGCACTTCATCTTTCTGTATTGTACCTGTGTTTCCCATACTGTCTTTATGTTGTAATGTGCCTTCTAGAACAATTGAAATTATTTCCATATTCGCATGTGGGTGTGTACCAAATCCCATCTTAGGTTGGATTATATCATCGTTCAAGACCAGCAGATCACCGAAGCCATTTGCTTCTTCATTGTAATACTCGCCAAAGCTGAAACTATGTTTACTCTCTAACCAATCAATTTTTGTAGTTCCTCTGTCACTAGATCTGTATACTGTTTTTCGCATAAATTTTGCTCCTAAAAAAGAAAGAAAAGCCCAGATCACTGAGCCTTCTTTAGCTTCTTTATGGTCTCATCGACGCCTTTCGCTTCGCTCTCTAGCCATTGCTTATAGCCTTGGAGTTTTTCTACTTTTTCCTCCGCGGTAAGGAAACGACGTCCGTCCATCTCAGATCCGCAACAACTTGTTTCTGTTTCACATTGCATGTTTGTATGCCTCCATTTTCATCCATATCGGATGTACAATATCGGATAACCGATACTTCTATATAAAGGTTTTGGTTACTAGAAAGGAATACTTATATAGCTGTTGGATATCCAATAGTGTATGAAAGACTCTACTTGTTCAACCAAAGGATTTCTATCGTTACTGATTTTGTGGATGGTGAAGAAACAACCTTTGACTGGAGCTCAACTCGCAACTGAATTAGAGCAACGAAAGGGAACTAAACCTAGTCCCGGCACTATTTATCCCGCGTTGAAAGAGTTAGTGGCTAAAGGATTATTGAAAGTGAACAGCAAGAAAGAGTATTCATTAACGTCATTAGGCAAAAAAGAATTAGACGCTGGACTACAATTATTCTGTACCTTATTTAGTGACTTTGATGAGATGAAGGGCAGCTGCTGTAAATAATATTATTATGTTAATCGTTTTCTTTTTTCTCGCTCTGGCTCTTTGAGATAATTTTCTTGTGAGACTATTGGCTTTCCTATCTTCTGTTCTGCTTCGAGACGCGCATTACCCGCTACTGTACCACCATCTTTGGCCGCTTCCTTGTTTTCTTCAAATCCCTGAGCATCTTTGCTTTTCGCAACCTCAGTCGTTACTTTCTCACCCAGCATGGTAAATATCAGTTCTAAATCATCCATATGATCGCGCAAGTTTTGTTTGTCTAATTGTTTATGCTGCTTGTATTCTTCAACTGTCTTGCCAAATGTCGCTTTGGATATCTCATTGGTTAATATGGCGAATTCTTTATTTTCCTCTACGCCACGCTCTTTCCATTCTGTGGTTAATTCATTTCGAATAATGATGCCTCTGACTCTTTTTTCTATCCACTCATCTGAATAGCCTTTAGCTCTGTAAATATTTCTCATGCGTTGCTGCGCTAGTTCTGGATTTTCTATCTCTTGGACACGTTCATAACCTGTTTTCGCTAGCCAGAGCTTGAAGGGTTCTGCTTTTTTGGATGGGATGGACTGGATAAGTCGGAAAGCTCCTTCAGTATTGACACAGTCAGTTTCATAGTTTTTACCGTCTGCAGAAGGTAATTTCAGTTGTACCCAAATTGGGGACAACTCAAGCTTTACAAATTCCCTATCTTTTACTTTACCCCAATATTGTCTTGGAGTTGGACTATCTGTCAGAACTGCAATTATGTCGACAACTGAGAACCACCATTCCTCTTTATGCCATAGTTTTCTGATCTCTTTTCCTTCAAAGATTGAGAGTTTATTTGTCATATAAGGTGAAAATAACTTATCATTTATAAATACTCTGAGGGTCTTTGAGAAGTTAACCACCTTTTTAATATATATTTAGAAGTTTTCCGGCATTTCCGTAAAGTTTTCTATTTTTTGTGCATAAAGTATATGAAGCTGTTTTTGTTTGGTGAATGATGATGGACAAGCAAGGAAAGTATCAACTTGTTTTATGGGCAGTGTTTCTCCTAGCGACAGTTTTGTCTCTTTGGATCTCCGCAACGTTATTTTTTAGTTCTATCCCTCCGCCAAAAGTTATTGAAGAGGGGCCGAGTGTGACTATCGCTACATGGAATCTACAAATCTTTGGCAAGACGAAAGCGGAAAATACAGCACTGATGCAAACTTACGCAGACATTCTGGATGATTATGATATCGCTTTTGTGCAAGAGATCCGCGAGAATAATGGAACCGCGTTTCAAGCACTATGCGCACGACTACCTGAGTACACTTGCGACATTTCTACCCGCGCAGGCAGATCGAACAGCAAAGAGCAATATGGACTCTTGTATAGAAATATGACTTGGGAAAATGAATCCGTAACTCTTTTGGACTGGCGTGACTATACTCCTGATGATCAAGACCGTTGGGAACGACCTCCCCTCGCTGTCACATTTCGCGTTCATGACTATGTGTTTACGCTTTATACTCTTCATACGAAACCAGCAGATGTGGAACAAGAATTAGTCGCTTTGGAAAATCTCATTGACGATAAAGGGAATGTTGTTGTTCTTGGAGACTTAAACGCGGATTGCAGTTATTATCGTCCTGACAAAAGTGTCGCGTTCAGTACATGGCAATGGGTGATTCGCGATAGCGAGGATACTACTGTCGCCAAAAGTGAGTGCACTTATGATCGGATTCTGTTGAATACAGACGCATCGAGAGAATATCTGCGGAAAGGGATTGTGACTGAGGGCATTAATACGACTGTTTCTGATCACTATCTGGTGTGGGTCATGTTGCGGACGAGAGAAGGATGATTAGGCTTTATGTTCCGCTTGCTGCTCTTTCTTCTCTTTAGCTTTTTTCCAGAGCTCTAGAATAGACTGCGTGTTTTCTGGGGCAGGAGCTTTTTTCTCCTCTTCCAGCTCTATTTCTTTTGTTTCTTTTATTTATCTTTAAGCAATTGTTTTAATTCTGGAACTTTATGTTCAACTATGTCCCACACAATCTTCTTATTGATGCCAAAATACGCATGCACTAGAATATCACGAAGTCCTGCAATTCTCTTCCATTCAATTGCTGGAAATTCTTTTTTAACATCTTGAGGCAGGTTCTTGACCGCTTCTCCTATGATAGCCAAATTCCTAATCACCGCATCGACAAGCATCTGATTTTTCTCAAACGAAGCAAACGTTATTCCCTTGGTGTACTCTTCAATCCTCTTGAGAGCATCTTTGATATCATCTATATAGACTTTAGAATCCCGCGGCATACACAGCTTCCTCTTTGACATAAGTGAGCCCTGACTTGAGACTATTCTCTAGGACAAGATCTACTTTTCTCTTAAATATGTTTTCCAAAAGGAATTTAATGTCCATATAAGTATCAAATGTTTCTTCTTTCAAAGTCACTAAAAAGTCAAGATCGCTTTTAGTGTGTTGTTTCCCCTTGGCAAAGGAACCAAATAGACCAATTCTAGTAACTCCTAAGTCTTTGAGTTCTTTTCGATATGTTTCCAGGAGCTTGATAATTTTTGCTTTGGTTAATGTGGTTTTCATACTTTACTGAAGAAGCGGCGCTTTAAATAGCTTATTATCTGTTGTTTCGGTACTTCTGGAATATTTTCGGATTAGGCTTTATGTTCCGCTTGCTGCTCTTTCTTCTCTTTAGCTTTTTTCCAGAGCTCTAGAATAGACTGCGTGTTTTCTGGGGCAGGAGCTTTTTTCTCTTCTTCCAGCTCTATTTCTTTTGTTTCTTTATGGAATTTTCTAAATCTGATGTTCTGGTTGTATTTGCGTTTGCCGCCACCCATACTTCTAGAAGACTGTGGAGAGTTTTTAAGAGTTTCCTTTGTTTTATTAACCGTACTATTTCCTAAAGTTTCGCAAGAGTTTCGGTTTTTTCTCGACAAACTATATGAATACTTTTCTTTATTGTTCTTCTATGAAAATCACCGATCAGCCATTTTTTACCAGACCCGGATATAAGTTGTACACGAACGGAGCGAAGTCATTGGATAGCGCTGAGCTGCTGGCTATTCTCTTAAGCAAAGGCAGAAAGTGTTTAATGTCTATTCTATTTTAGCGTCTGTATTTCCATGTACAACAAAGTGTCTTAAGTTCCACCTTAGATATCTTGCTAAAATGGGATCTTGCTCTTGAGTGCTTAATGATTTAACTAAATTTTCTCGTAGTCTCTCTTTTGCTCTTGCGTATGCTTCTCCGACAGCGTTTCCTTTCAACAAAGAATCGATAAAAATTTTGACGTGATCTAGAAAGAGTTTAGCCATATCATCTTTCAGCGGTCTGCTTATCATCTCTGGATTATAGAAAAAAATAAAGTCCTCATCATATCCTGTATAACTGACAGCTCCTTTGTTAATACTTTCCGGGCCTAATATTTTTCCTGAGCTGCAGGAGATAGCATACACTTGTTTTTCTTTTAGGAGGTGTTCATTCTCTCCAGCTTGAATAAGCGGTATATTTTGATGACCTGTGACAGTTTTTTCATCACCATGACCATTCAAAACTATTATTGCGGGATTATGTTTTTTTAGAAGACTTTCTACTTGTTGTTTTGTCGCTTTTTCACGGTAAAGATCTAGAACTTTTATACCTTTTTTATTGGCTACTTCGATAGTTTCTTGACTCCAATGGGATAAATAGTGTGTTGTATCATCATGCTCTGGTCTTGTGATCATATAAGTTGTCATACTATTAAAGTACCTTCTTTCATCGCCTGTAAGAATTCTAATTCAACCTGTATGATTTTCTTTCCTATAGCGTCTTCTTTTTTTACATGCTCTATAAGCTGTTCCCGATTAAAGTCACCATAGGATCCGATAGACATCTTCATATGTTTCGGCAATGTTTCTAAGCGAGCGATAACGATGTCTTTGAGATCTTTAGAGATTTGTTCAGTCATATGATTTTTAACTCCTCTAATTTTTTCAGTATTTTCGCGGATTTTGGTGTATTACTGAAGACTTCTATATACACAGCGCTCCATGTTAAAGGTTCTTTATCTAAGACAAGGATAATTTCTTTTCTCAGCGCTAGAGGCAAATTTGCGTAAATTTTCAGGAACCTCTCACGCGTCTCCATATTAACCTCATATTTTCTCTAGCTCTTAAAGTTTTCTATTGAAAGACCGCAAGATTTACGGCTGTAGACGCTTTTTCCTGATTTTTCTTAAACTATACGCATCTTGTTTATTGCTCTTGTTGGTATGGAAATTACTGATCAACCTTTTTTCACAAGGCCACGCTATAAATTATACACGCGGGGAGCTTCCTCACCAGACACTGTAGAATTGATGGCTCTGGCATGCAAGTGATATCGTTGTTCCGATATTCTCGTAAGATTTTCGAAACATTAACCGTCTAGCGAAAATACCTGTCTAAGTCTCAGAAGATGTCCATATTGTCCGCAAGATATCCGGTATTTTTTAAGTAAAACATATGAAAACCTTTGCACTCACTTACTCATGATTCATAAACGTTATTTAGCTTCACGACAACCTTATACGCACTTAATAAGCACCATAGGGCAGATCCTGGAAGAAGGCAGAAGAAAGGCATTGCAGTCTGTAAATCAAATTCTAGTAAAGACCTACTGGGAGATTGGCAAGCAGATTGTTGAGTTTGAGCAACAAGGAAAAGAAAAAGCAGAATATGGCGCTGACACATTGGACACCGCTGAACTGCTGGCTATTTTGCTTGGACGAGGGAGCAAAGGAGAAAGTGTGCTAGAGTTAAGCCATAAACTCCTCAAGGACTATAATTTACACGGATTAGAAACTTTAGTATTTTTATCTTATCGTCATTTCTTGATTTCCAATTACTTCTAATCCCTCTAGATTACTCCATAATACTTTGATAGACGCTATGGCTCCTGGCTCAGTTTTTTCTTTTAATAATTTGAGCATATTCTTCTTTGTTATCATGGCTGATTTCTCTACCGCCTCTTTCGCTGTATTTCCTTTAAGCAACGCGCTGACAATACTATTCGATGGCTCTAAAAATTGTTTCGCGACGTTATCATTGAGAGGTTTAGTTACCCATTCTTCATTGTGCCAAAATCTGAAGGGAACAGTGTAACCAATAAAACATCCTCCACTACATGCTTTCCCTAGAGATGCCGCTGACCAGCACGCTCTTGCATACACTAGTTTATTATCAAGCAAGTGATGATTTTTGTCTTCTTCTACAAGAACTTCTTCTTTTTGAGTCCTTTTATCACCATAGATTCTTTTTTCATCACCATGCGCGTTAAAGAAGATGAATATTGGATTTTTATCTTTAACAATCTTCATAAAATTTTCTGGTGTTAGTCTTGGTCTTTGGAGATCAATATAAGGGATGCCTTTTTCTTCTGCTTCTTTCATAAGTAGACCAGCATAATAATACAAATAGTTTGTCGCGTCATCGTAGGAGGGTCTTGTTACGAGAAACATGGTTTATTCTGCCAAGAATTTTGATATTTTTCCACTTGCTAAATCTTTAATAAATTTTAGTTCCATGTTGACAATTTCTAATCCAATTCGGTCTTCTTTTTCTACATGCTCTTTAAGTTTTTCTTTGTCAAATGTT
>CAYMIM010000026.1:0-16445 GCA_964390715.1 Candidatus Woesearchaeota archaeon
GATGGTTTTCCAGAAATCATGTGCTTACATTTTACACTAGTATCTGCTATGATATTAAATCCCCGCTTTAATGCATCTTCACAAAACCACAAATCATCATGACAGTTCACATTCATGTCTGCGCGAAACTTTATTTTTTCCAGCACAGAACGATGCATTAATACACAGCCTAATCCACAAAAACGAATAGATATTATTTTTTCCGGCACTACATCTTCGCTCGACAAATACCGCATTTTTGTTTTCACTCCCTCGACGAATCCAAAGAGCAAAGGTGTGAGTCTCTTTACTTTCTTGACTTCTTTTCCCTGATGCTTTAACGTCAATGAGTAAGGCTTGTAATAGACACCAGAAACAATTTTTTCATTATGCCTAATAAGACGCTCAATAACATCAACTGGCGGAATAACATCCTGCTCAAGACTTAAAAAATACTCATAATCTCCATCCAAGACCATTTGCCTTAAGATATTTCTGCTGTGGGGCAAACGCAAACGAGACTCTTTGATAAATTCAGGAGCCTTGACCGCTGTGATACCATATTTCTCAATTATTTTCGTATAGTCTTCTTTCTCTGAATTATCCACTAGGACCGCTGTTTTATTTTTATACGTTAATTCTTTTACTCGAGACGCCCAGTCTGGCAAACAATATACATAAGGCGCCGCGGTTGGACTGCCAATCAGAATTTTAAAGTTAGTTGTCATGGGGTTGCTCTTCAGATGGTTGTCGCGCTCGCTCCATCTCTACTTCCTTTTGGATAATCCGCTTGATCATCTCTCTATCAAATCCCGAGTAAGTATGACTATTGATCACCAGCACTGGCGTTCCAGCCTGACCTGATAACTTGTACATTTCTTCGAAGGCAGCCTTATCTCGCGTGACTTCTCTATTTTCAAAGAGAATATTGTTCATACTGAGCAAATTTTTCAGCATCTGGGAATAAGGATCATCATTCCTACAATAGACTATCACTTTCATACGCTCTTTTTTTCATTTTTTTCCTTTTAAGACTTTCTTTCTCCCAGAGAAACCTTTTTATAGTTCGCCTGGCGTCTTTCTTCTGAAGAAAGGTGTCTATGAGTCGTTCTGGTCAAGCTGGTATTGAGTATATTATCATGATTGGGGTACTCCTGTTTTTCTTTATCCCCATCGTTTACTACTCATTGACCCAAGCTACGACCGCTGTTAAAATGAGCCAAGTGGAAAACATTGTGAATCGTCTAGGCAAGGCCGCGGACGCTGTTTATGCTCTAGGTCCTGGAGCTAGAGAAATTATTCCTATCACTGTCCCTGAAGGCGTACTCGATAGCTTTGTGGGATGCGGAGTGCCAGAAAAGTCCGGATGTCTAGAACAAGAAAGAAGAGAAATTTTACTGCGTGTCACTGGGAGTGGTAGCGTTTCTGATGTTCACATTTCAACAAGGGCCAACCTTACTGGAGAACTCCCCAAAGAAAAAGGAACTTATTTTATTAAAATCGAAACATTACCGAATAGCACGGTAAATATCACCAAACGATGAGACGAAAACTATATAAGTCACGACGAGGACAAATTAGCACAGAGATTATGTACGCAGTGGGCGTCATGATCATGATTTTCCTGTTGTTGACAGGAGTAACTTTTAATCGCCGCGGCGAATTAAAGAAAATGGATGATTATTTACAAAAGAGGAATGAGTGTTTAAAAGTGTCGAATACCATCGCGAGTCTTTCCGCTTCTGGGTTTAATACTCGGGCAATTATCTCTGTTTACAATAAAGTATGGGTTTATGGGAATGGACGTATTGTTATTGATCCCTCTCAAACAGGCACTAAAGAAACTCCTTGCAGCTTCGCTGGAAAAATACACTTGCCTTCAACCAGCAGCAATCCCTACGTCGAACTTACTGGAGGTCATAAGCACTGTTTTTTCAACATCAATGAAGAAATCAACATGTATGATGACACAGACATTTGCTATAATCTTTGTATACTTACTATTGATGATCCAGCACCTTTAATTAAAACATTAGGCTGTGTGAGATAACATGAACAAAAAAGGACAACTCAGCTACGAGTATATCATCGTGATAGGCATGGTATTGTTACTCGCTATTCCTTTCTTCTTCAGCTTTTTCCGCTATCTTTTGGGCGGGTTTGACAACCAGATGAACGCAGATTTGGTGGTAAGAGTCGCACAAGCAACGGAAACCTTAACGAATTTAGGGGGCGTTGGCAGCAAATTAGAAGTTCCTGTGCGTGTCGCCAAAGTGATGCAAAATGCTATCGATAATAATCATATACTCTCTATTAAAACATCTAATGGACAAACCTATTCCGCTCAAGCAGTCGCGCAAAACGTAAAAGTTGGCAGCGAAGCTCTCAAGGGCGATGGTTTTATCACTGTTCCGCTTATTAATACTTATTTAGGCACTGTTGTTATCGGCAGACAACCGCAAATTGTGGCAATCTGCCCATCTAATGTAGATCCTTATTCTTCCTTATGTACTACTACCACTTCCATCGCTCCTTCCGAATCTTTCCGCCTTTTGGGAGCTAACTTTCAGGCAGATAGTGAAATTATTATGAGCAAAATTCAAGGCTCAGGCACTGGATGCTTAAGCATGACTCCTTGCATCATCGACTCAGAATGTAGTCAGGGTCAAACTTGTGAAAATGGTATTTGCGCACATTTCAACCCCACTACAACTATTAGTGAAGGCGGACTTATTATGGATGTTGGCACAGCAGGAACAGGCGCTGGCACTTATGATGTCGCAGTAGCGAATCCCGATGGTAAAAAAAGCGATTGTGTTTCTCTGCAAGTAAGTTCACAACAAATTTCCTATTGTGGCAATAGCATTATTGATGAAGGCGAAGAATGCGATCCTCCTGCCGCATCGAGCTTGCAATGTCCTGATGAAGATGCAGGAGACTATAATGAATGCAAGTCTAATTGTAAATGCAAGAATTAACTTTCGATTGCTTTAATTTCCTATGATACGAACGAAAAGAGGCCAAGCAGCAGTTACTGACTTATTCATAGCCATCTCTGTTTTTATTATTTTAATCACCATTACGACACTGACTTGGAACTTGTATAATATTCGATTGACGAGTCGTTTTGATTACGATGATATGATGATGAAGGGATTTCAAGTGAGTGATTTATTAATAAAAAGCAAAGGCATTCCAGCGGACTGGCATATCGCCTATAATACTACTTATCCTAATCCTCGCGTTAATAATTGCTGCATCAAACCACAAGAAGTCATAGGACTAGCAGAAAGTGAACGCGTCATTTCACCAGAAAAAATAGACGCCTTCAAGGATATTAGTGATTCGCATCCCGAGATTATCAAAGATACCTTGAATATCAACCTCTACAACTACTACTTTGTCATCCGCAACCAGACAGGCAACGCTCTTTTGAACACTGGACTTTTTCCTTCTGGAAAATACGCCGTTAATCTCGCTCGCATCGCGCTTTACAATGGTCAACCAGTAATCATGGAGTTCGCCATATGGAAATAAAACGAAAAGGCATTATTTTTGCTCTGGACGCGGCGTTGGCTGTTACAGTAGTTATTATTATTCTTATTAACAGCTCTTATTATTTTAGCACGTCTTCCAAAGAATCACTCTCTCAATTGCAGCCTGTGCGCATTGGCAGTGACATCATAGCATTGCTAGATTTTGGCGGCAGTTTTGAGTACGCGTTTGATGATTTAAATAATGTTGAGAGTAATGGTGATGAAATACCTCCAGATCATCTGAATGTTTCTACTTATCTGCCAAAAAATTATGCTATGAAATACGCTGTTACTGATATGAAAAAGACCTTAACTTCTACTGACCCTTTAGGCTTTTGTCCCCCGACTGGAAGCAATACATGGTGTGTTCTAGGGGGAGGCACTACTTGCAATGCTGCTGGATGCACTCTTCCCTCTGGAGGGACTCTCAATATAATGCCTGTTGTCCAAACTGGCAAATCAGGAAGTCTGGGTATTCCTGCTGTGAATATTATTAATCCAGGCGAACACTTTATTTCAATTGGCACTGACAAAACCAACGCGACCCTTAGTCTTAATCTAGAGGTCAATGGTATAATCTCATCTAACTTAGTAGCCCTTGATCCTGACACTGGCATTTACTTCTGGGGATCGACGACACTTCCTATTTTTGAACTCCGCGATGATCCTAAAAATCTCATCAAGATAACTAATCCGCTTACGCAATCTCCTGTTCTTATCAAATGGGTCAGAGTAGTTGGCGATGAATCCTATATGCGCGGCGCCTATTCAGATGATACTCTTACTGGACTTCCTCTTGACCGCTTTGTAGGCAGTGGGGAGAGATTTGTCGCTATTATAAAACCTAATGGGGATTTTGAAGGCTACCATCTCGTGCGCTATTGGATCTGGCTCAAGACGGTGATGGCGGGCCCATGAACACCACAGCAGCATCACGGGGAGTTCTCTTGACTCTTGGGATTACCTTTCTCTCGCTTATTGTGCTTTCTTTCGCGACTCTTATTCTTCGCAACGCTGAAAATTCTGATGTCCGCCTGACAGAACTTTCTTCCATTGATAGGCTGTATACATTAGGTAGTTCCTTAGAACGCAGTCTTGGGCGCAGCTATTACGCATTGACAGGCATTAACCTCACGCTCAACAATGACACCATCACCCTAGTTAAAGACACGAAGCGCCAAGGATCACCAAATTACTTCGCGCTTCCAGAAATTACTGATTCCAGCATCCTTACCATGAAATCCAGCAACATCTATGTCAAGCTCTTAGCTGAAAGCCTCACTTATAAAACGACAACACTCGATGATCCTTTAGGTTTAACTACGTTCATTAATTATCTAACTTTGTTTTTTTATTACCCAAAATATGAATATGACTCATTCAAGACTAACGCCCTTATGATTTATGGCTATACAGATGACAAAGCTAATATAACAAAAGACTACAATTTTAGACATACCGCAGCTGGAGCACCTTACTGCTGTTTAGAAATAAACAACAACACAGGCCTCTATCCTATCAACTCAACTTACCAAATTTTTCTTCTAGGCAATAATCTCAGCGAACTCAAAGAAATAAATATCAAAGCGCGTCATCCAACAAGATGTCCTTCTATTAACTGGAGCAATTCTGGGACACGCCGCTTAAACGAAGCCAATAACGGCTATGAGCCTGATTCTGGAGATGTCAAAGTCAAAATTACTGTCACTGTTCAGAATGAAGATGCGGCCCGTCCATGCACTCCTTTAAATCCTCCAGATCATTATTATGAGATACAAGCTGATGCTATCCTTAATCGAACCAACACTAAAACTACGACTAATATTACACTTCCACAAATCATCTTTTTAGATAACTTGACGGATGATACTTTATTCCCTGGATATGACTTTATTTATGATCCTAATACTCCACCATATACCTTTACCCCTTCAAAAGAAAGACCAGCTATTATATTCTATGATCAACTTGCGCAAGGTGAAACAGGAACGCCAATAGCACCAACCGCTTCTAATATCCTTTATCTTATCCAATATGACAATCCCATCCGCTGGGAAGTCACCTTAAAATATTCTATGGGTCCTATAGAAGTGTATTCCACAGAGACTGTCTCCTCTTCCCTATCAGCCCTAAGTGTCTCGAGAGTACATCGCCCTGCCCGCTTTAAATGAGTTTTACGAGGACCTGTTGTAACCATTCTTGAAGTACAGCAATAATTAATAAAGCCCTACAGAGCCTATTTTGGAGAGATGGTGATGGAGCTTATTTTTCGTAGCATATTTTGGATAGGGATAGCTTCCCTTGTCGCTTCTCTTTTCATAGATTTTTCTATCTTTACGAGCTACTTTGTGCTCTGTTTTTTTGGAGGCATACTTCTTGTTGTGTATTCTCTCACCGAACAATATTTTATGAAAAAAACACAAACCCCTTTTATCCCAGCGCAAGCTCAACCTGTACAGCAGCAACAGCCAGCAGCCATCGCCAATCGTTTAATTCCTCTCAAAGAGATATTATCGCCGCCTGTACAACTAAAACCTCATGTAAGTTTTTTTACTCGCTTTTTTCATCATCAACCACGACCATCCGCAAAACCACTTCCTATCGCTTCTCTCGCTAATGTCAAAACTCTTTTCACTGAAGATCTTCACTTGCAACGCCAGCAACGAGCGCCAGGCACTTTCCAACGACCCGCGACGCAGCAACCAGTAGCATTCTCACGACCATCTCCACCAGCAGCGCAAAAACAACAATCCCAATTACCTTTTGAAGAGGGATTAGAACATTATGTGCCTACAGGCGCTGACCAATTACCTCACGACCATCATAATCGCTATGAAGAAGAACGTGAAACAATGTCACAACCTTCTGACACGCGGTACCAACAGGCAAGTCAGCAGAGACTATCTCCACAACAACCATTACATCATCTCTCTCTGCTGCACTACCTGCATTATAAAGACAAGAAGCATGAAAAAATTCTGTTTACTGTCTTACTCTGCTTAAGCCTTATTTTACTGGCAATTAGTCTTGTCATTCCCTTTACTGAGTATCTCGCCTTTGTAGTGTCCCTTCTTTTCCTCAGCTTAATTCTCTTGAGCTCCTCTGTCGCAGAATTGATTCATTCGCATCGTCACTCACTGGACATTCCCGTCATCCAACCTACAAGCATAACTCAACCCACTCAACAGCCTAGCATAGCAAAAACACTTCTCCCACAACAACAGAAAACAACAGCACAAACACCAGCAAGACAAATCCAGCAAGCTTCTCCATCCTCCCAACAAAGCGCTGAACAACTCTCCACTCTTATCGCTTATGTGCAACAATCTGTTAAACAACATTATCCTCTTGATGCCATCCGCGCAGCCGCAAAACAATCTGGATGGCCCGATACACTTGTCGAGCACGCAATTCTTTCTATACAAGGATCTTCTGGAAAGAAAAAGAAAGTGATTATTTTAGTTGGATTAGTTTCCGTACTCTTAGTCTTTTTGTTAGTCTTAAATAATAGCGATATGTTCCTAGTGCCTTACTGGTTCCAATTATTGGGCGACGCTTCTCCGCAATTTTATTTCATTATGATAGGTGTTTTTTTACTAGTAATCATCCTCTTTGTCAATAAAGTTAGAAAGACCTATAGCGCAAAGAAAATCCATTACAGAATTGAGGAAGAGCAGCATATCGCTGAAATTAAACATGAACTTGAGCGATCACCAACTACCATTGTCCGTGGCACCTATGAGACTGACTTTGACCGCCTCTATCGCTTAGTCTCTGAGAAACAAAAACTTACCATTACTGAAGTCGCGCAAGGCTTTAATGTGTCACGCAAAGAAGCGGAAGAGTGGGGGAAAATCTTAAAAGAGCAGGGATTAATTGAATTACATTACCCGACAGTAGGAGATCTTGAATTACTATGGAAAAAATAGAGGAATACACGATTAAGGTCGATGATCTAGTCATCACTGTCGCTATTCTTGGTGGCAAAGGCATTATGAAAACGTATTCTATAGCTGTACCTACCGTAGCGCCAGCGACCCGCGCTTTAATGAATTACATCAAACATGGACTCATCAGCGAAGTTTCTGTCAGCACCAGTGAAATGCTGGATCCTAAAGCGATCGTGCAGCTGAAAGAGAAGTTCAGCAAACGCGCAGTCACCTTGCTCAAAGATAAACTACCGAATATTACGTCAGAGACTTCTGTTCTTCTTATTAATATCTTAATGCAGGAAATGCTTGGCTTAGGCGATGTTGAATATTTATTAAATGACGAGTCTCTAGAAGAAATTGTCATCAACTCTTCGAATGAACCAGTGCGAGTGTTTCACAAACGTTATGGATGGCTGGAAACTAATATCCAAATTGAAAGTGAAGACAAGATTTTAAACTACTCTAATATCATCGCCCGCCGTATTGGCAGACAAATTACGACACTGAATCCACTGCTGGACGCTCACTTAATCACTGGAGATCGCGCCAACGCCGTCTTATTTCCTATCTGCACGAAAGGTCACACTATAACTATTCGTAAATTCGCCAGAGATCCTTGGACTATTACTGACTTCATCAAGAACAAGACTGTAAGCCCCAGAGTTTTAGCATTGATCTGGATAGCGATGCAATATGAAATGAATATTCTAGTGAGCGGAGGAACTGGTAGCGGAAAAACTTCATTCCTGAATATCTGCATGCCTTTCATGCCACCGAACCATCGTATAGTTAGCATTGAAGATACCCGCGAGCTACAATTGCCCAAATACCTTTACTGGTGTCCTTTGACTATTCGCCAGCCTAACCCTGAAGGAAAAGGCGAAGTCACAATGTTGGACCTATTAATTAACTCCCTGCGTATGCGGCCTGACAGAATTATCCTAGGAGAAATGCGTAAGAAAGACCAAGCAGCAGTCTTATTCGAGGCGATGCACACAGGTCACTCGGTGTACGCGACGGTGCACGCTGACTCTATCGCGGAAACTATTGATCGTCTGATTAATCCACCGATTGAAGTACCAAGAAACTTGTTGACAGGTGTTCATTTGAATGTTGTCATGTTCAGAGACAGAAGACGAGGCATCAGAAGAGTATTCCAAGTGGGCGAGTTTTTGCCGACAATGGAAGATGGAACACCCTCAGTCAAACCAAACATTCTTTACCGCTGGAAGCCTGGCACAGATGAGGTAGTTGAACATTCTAGTTCAGTACGTATCTTTGAAGAGCTGAGCAGACACACCGGATTAACATTACCACAGATTGAAAAAGACATGTTACAGAAGCAAAAAATCCTGGAATGGATGGTCGCCAATAATGTTCGTCATGTGGACGCGGTTGGAGAATTGATTCGTAATTATTATATTGATCCTGACTCTATCCTCTCAAAACTAGGAGGAATTTGATGATTAAAATTCCCTTCGCGTTTCTGCCGCCTACTCTCCTATATAAATATTCACGCCTTTTTCTTGGCTTCGCGGAAAAAATGGAGCCACGCTTTCACTTTTTGGCGCTTAATTTAGAACAGACTGAAGCGCGCATAAGACCTATAGAATATATTAGCATGTGCCTAGCTTCTGTGACAGTTTTTTTCGCGTTCGCGCTTGTTATTTGCTTTGTCATTATTGGACTTGGTGTTCCTTTGTATGTCAGCGTCCCTATTATTCTCTTTGTTAGTCTTTTTGTTTTTATGCAGCAAATGGCTTATCCCAAGTTAATCGCCTCACGACGCATTAGAGGCATTGAAATCAACTTACTGCCCGCGCTCCAAGATATGTTCATTCAACTTAACGCTGGTGTGCCACTTTTTAGCATCCTCGTTAATATTTCTCACGCGGACTATGGCGGCGTTTCTGAAGAATTTTTCAAGTGTGTCAGAGAAATTGGCGCTGGACGAGCGCAAGTTGACGTCTTAGAAGAAATGGCTGTACGCAATCCAAGCTCCTTATTTCGACGAGCCATCTGGCAACTGGTCAGCGGCATGAAGGAAGGCTCAGATATCTCCTCCTTGATCAAGGAAGTCATGCAAGCAGTCTCTGATGAGCAATTGACCCAGATTCAACGCTATGGAGGACAGTTAAGCCCGTTAGCTTTATTCTACATGTTGATAGCCATTATCGCGCCCTCTTTAGGCATCACTTTTATTATTATTCTTTCCGCATTCATCGCCTTAGGAGAAACTACAACAAAAGCTATTTTCTATGGATTGATGATTATTACTTTATTCTTCCAAATCATGTTCTTAGGTATGATCAAAACTAGGAGACCAACACTTATTGGCTGACCATGTACGAATTTGTTCAACGCCTTTACCCGAAGAAATTGAAAGATGGTTATCAACAGCTGTTGCTCTACTGCAATATCCAGACAGAAGTCAATCGATTTTTGACCATCATAGCATTTTCTACACTTATTGGCAGCGTTGTTTTGGCGCTGTTTACTCTTATTTTTTTCGATGTCAACTTTTTCCTGCTGTTTATCGCTTGGTTCGCCTTACTGCAAGGAGTTGTCTATGCCTGGCTGGTCCTGACCGCGGATAGTCGCGCGCGTTTCGTGGAAGAACTCCTGCCTGACGCCTTACAGCTGATGGCCTCAAATTTACGCGCTGGATTGACTGTTGACCGCGCTTTGCTGTTAGCCGCGCGCCCTGAGTTTGGTCATTTCAAGGATGAATTAAACTATGTTGGAAAACAATTAGCGACAGGAAAAGAACTAGGAGCGGCATTGATGGAATTAAGCAGCCGTATTCGCTCTGACCGATTGAAAAAAACATTTCAGATCATTGTATCCGCCATGGCTTCTGGTGGAGAATTAGCGGAATTACTAATTCAAACAGCGTCTAATTTACGCCAGCAACGACTCATTGAGCAACGTGTCCGCTCCAGCGTTTTAGTATATGTCATCTTTATTTTTTCAGCCATCGCCTTTGGCGCGCCCATGCTCTTTGGTCTAAGCTCGTTCTTAGTGGAAGTCATCACTGATATTTTTTCAAAAGTCCAACTGCCTACTGAAGGAACCACTAATCTTCCCATGTCTTTCACCAAGATATCCATCACGCCATCCTTTGTCAATACCTATGTTCTTGTCTCACTGATATTCACGTCAATCATGGGCTCATTAATTATGGGGCTTATCGCAAAAGGAAAGGAGAAAGAAGGATTGAAATTCTTGCCTATTCTTGTCATTATCACTATCACCTTGTTTTTCTTAGTGAAATTCGCGGTCAAGATGATGCTCGGAGGATTATTCCAGATTTGATAGTATTATAAAAATACTACTTATTTTTTTCAAATATGAGCACCAAAAAGCTTATAAAATCTGTAATTATATAAACCACATAGGGAAACGCGACCTGACGAATCCCGTGCTCGCTTCGCGATGATGCGGTTAGTAGGATTGACGGACGCTCTTACCCTGTATATTTTTGTCTCTTGCTTACTCATTTTGTCGTCGCAACCTCTCTATATTCAGGAGAGTATCCAATATCAGGCTTAATCTGTACTCTATAGAACCTTTTTTTAATTCACTTTCTTTAACGATTTTATTGTCGTCTCCATCTACAACCTGAATAAATCTCTCAAAATTTGAGTATTGTTTATCATCTATGGAAATAAAAATACAGCAATTATGCGCGCTTCTCAAAAATTCTGCTAAATCCGCGTATATCTCTGGAGTTTCACGAACTTGTCTAATTTTCACCTTACAGAAATAGTCGAACAACTTGTGTTTTTCAATAATCTTCCTAATTGCACGAAGATATGAAGATTTGTATTTTAATGTGTTGTAATGCGCAAATTTTGTTATTTTTGGTAGTAATGGTATAATCTCTTTCTGTTTGATTACCAAATAGCCGATGAAATCCTCTGAATAATCAATAAAGATATAGTAATCAAATTGTCTTACTCCCATACATGCTAAATAAGATTGAGAATTATATATTTTGTTGATAAAAAATCGAATAAGTAACGCATGAAGGCGAAATTTTTGCGAACGCTAAGCAAATATAAGCCTGTTTATGAGAAAAACCCGGAAAACTTTCTATTTTTGCGGAATTATACAATTTAATATATAACCTCTATAAAGGAAAACAATCACTAATCATTATGTAAACAGTAAATTTTATTTATTTCTTCTTTTGGAAGCTCAATATTTTTTTAATTCTGGAAGACTCCTCAGCGAATCCAAACTCTTTCCCAATCTTGTAAATACGATAGGCTGTGAAGACGAATGTCGTGTAGACAAAAATGATGATAATATATTTTCCATAAGCGAACCATTGATTTAAGTGGAATAAAGAGACAGAAAAATCCCATAACGAATAGATCAACACGAAGATCAAGCAGGATAAGAAACTGCCTGTGTATCTTCTGATGGTTGACCCTTTGGAAAGCACACTATAGGCATTGATAGTCCAGATAATAGCCCAGACACCGAAGCTCAAGGTCAGCAAGACGCTGATGATTTCCACGTCACGTACATACTTGAATAAGGCATAGAACCCACTCAAAATCGCGAATGTGCTGATGAGACTTTTTCCAAATTGGATCATGTTGGAACGATTCATGTATATAAAAAAGAGCAAGATAGCTATGGCGATCGCAGCGATTATCAACGTTGAAAACGCTGTTTGTGGATTTTCGAAAACACCACTAACGGCACCTGTAATACTCCTTCCCAATATCAATCCAATTAAAAATAGCAACAGTCCTGTTATGATCAGGCTCATCATGTATTTAACGTTCTGTTTTTTCATGGTTCATAGCTCGAGACGAATATCGCAGAATTGGCTTAATTCGCTCAACAACTCCTTGTCTGATTCTTTTTCTAAGGATATAATGATTCCTTTTACCCGCCACATCCGCATCTTCCCTGACAAAAAATGAATGAATTTCGCCACAGTCGAAGATTTGTTATAGATGAGCAAAGTGCTCAAGGAATCAAAGAATAGAAACTTTTTCTCTCCAGGAATAGCGCGGACAGCTTGATCCATAGCCAAGGAAATATCACTGAGGTTTTCTGGACTGCCAATAAACAGACATTTGTTTGTTTTTTCTATATTGCCACCGGTTGTTTTTGTGACCGCGTCAATGAAAATAATCATATCTGTATCGATCGCCGCTTTTTTGAACAACGCTTCCATAGTCGGGAATGGCTTGTTCAACGTGACATAGACACCTGGCGTGCCATCTATCGCCGTGAGGTAGTGGATCATCTCGATGTTCGCTTGCTGATAATTCTTCGCGTCAACCGTGGCTAGCGCGACATATTCATCAGCACCGCTAAGACTCTTTTGAATAATTTCCCCAACTTCCATAGATTTTTTCACTTTTTAAAAGATATAAAGGTTTCGGACACGCAAGATTTTTGTTTAAGCAACCTTTTTATAGTCCCTCTCCTTTTTCTTTCCCATGGTGATAGAGCTACTCGGTACTGGCATAGCCGGTCTTGACGAACTTCTTAAAGGAGGAATACGGAAAACCAATTCTGTCCTAGTAACTGGAGTTCCTGGCTCAGGGAAGACTGTCTTTGGACTCCACTATATCTTAGAAGGAGCGAAACGCGGCGAACCGGGATTATTTATCAGCTATGAAGAAAGCGAAGCGTCTATCTTAGAATACGCTGAAAGCTTTGATTTTGATTATCAGTCCTATATGCAGAAAGGCCTTATTCATGTGCTTAGCATTCCTCTTACCGGCAAGATGGTGACCTTCGCTCCTATTGTTGACATGATTCACAAAAATAAAATCCAGCGAGTTTTTTTGGATTCCATTACTCTTTTTGAATTTATTGACAGCATGAACGCCATGAGCTTTCGCAGAGAGATCATAGAATTTATCAAGATCATGAAAGAACTAGGAGTAACTCTTTTCGCCTCCTCTGAGAAAAAAATCGCCAATATAGACGTGATTGAATATGGATCACAAGACTTCCTGTTCCAGGGATTGATTTTACTGACTAAAGTACGCAAGGGCGCTACATTTGAACGATGCATTAATATTTCCAAGATGCGCGGGCAAGCCCATCAACTAGGCATTTATCCTTTCTCGATTGATGAAAAAGGCGTGCAAGTGTACTCCCAACAATTACCTTTCTCCCTTATTGAACGGGGCGATCTCTGATGCCCTTGCAGCGTATTGAGCGTATTCCTTCTGGTATTCCTGGCTTTGATGAGCTCATTGAAGGAGGATTTAAGAGCGGCAGCATTAATCTCCTAGCTGGCAGCGCAGGCGCGGGCAAGACAACTTTTTCTGTCCAATTTCTGATTGAGGGCATTAGACGCGGCGAAGCCGCTGTGTATATTACTTTTGAAGAAAAGCGAGAAAAACTGTTTGATGACATGCTTGAGTTTGGATGGGATCTGCAAAAATATGAAGAGATGGGATTGTTCAAATTCTTGGAATATAGCCCTGAGCAAATCAAACGCGTGCTTGTCGAAGGCGGAGGAACTATTGACGCCATTATCACCCAGATGCAAGTGAAACGTCTAGTCATTGATAGTATTACTTCTTTCGCCTTATTGTTCCAGGATCAACTCAGCCAGAAGGAATCCGCGCTAGCATTATTTGAACTGATTAACAACTGGGGATGCACCGCGCTTTTGACCTCACAAGCGACACAAATCAGCCCTGATGATCTGACTTCACAGCTAGAATTTGAAGTAGACTCTATTATTCTTCTGTACCACTTCAAGAAACAAGGTATACGCCAACGAGCTCTAGAAATTCTCAAGATGCGAGGCACTAAAATCGCGGAGAAAACTGTCAAGCTTATCATGGACGATCACGGCGTGAAAGTTGACCCTAAGACTGTTGTCATGGTCTAGATTTGAGATTTTTTATATGCGCTAAACATCGAGATTATTTTTTACTTATCATCGTCGCGCGTTAATGAAATCAGATACTTGTTCTGTAATGCTGTCACCAGTCAGATTAATCATCTCAAGGAAATACAGGTTGCTGTCAAAGCTGTTCATGTTCATAGAGGTTTCTCCTGAAGTAATGTAGTTGAAAGCGTAGGTCTGCAAAAGATTCTGTGCCATGATATCATCGCCTAGTTGGTAACCCGTTTCAAGAGTGCCTTGGTATGGATCCTGAAGATGAGAATCTATTTCATCAGGCATATCCCCCCGATCTAGAAAAAGCTAAACTGTACTTCTATATAAAGATTAAGCACTACTTATTTGTAGTTTTTTTAATAATCTTATCCAGCGCCTTAAACAAAGCACCCATATTTTTATTCTTATAAGCGCGCAAATGTTTTTTATAAACAGAGAGACGCCGCAGAAACAAAAGAATATCTTTCTTCTCCACAACATCTCGATGCATGCCATAGCCTAATTTCTCCAAATAATAAGCGTTCACGATTTGCTCAAATTGCCCTTGGATAGGCTCAGAGAGAAGAGGTTTTCGCAAGTGTAACGCCTCAGTCATCAAGGTAAATCCCCCGTTTGTTATAACCGCCTTGCAACTAGCCAAATCATGTAAAAATCCTTGTGTAGAAAAAGTCTTGAAGCGCAAATCGCCTTGCTTTTTGTCTTGGTTGTAACCATAAATAATAAATTGTTCTGGAATCCGCCGCAAAAGAGCGAGTAATCTTTGGTTGGAAGCGCTGGTTTGATACACAAGAATGTGATTGCCCCGCGTAGGTCGAAGATCCAATACTTCTTTTCGTAAGATGGGTGAAAATAAAAACGTCTGTTTTTCCGTAGTTTTTTCAGTAAAGAAAGAAGTCACAAAATAATAGTCAGCCTTTGGAACAAACAGTCGAATAACAAGCTTGCAAAGCAGATACTCTTTTTTATAGTTTTTTGGAACATCCAAGGCGAGATTCGTGATTCTATGCTGATTATCTAAAGAAAGCAGAGGAATATGATACAGTTTAGAAAGATAGTAGCAGGTCGGCTCAAAGTCAGTGATAATGATATCTGGTTTGAAACGCTCCAGCAAGGATCGCAGTTCCTTGAATTTCTGTGATGAAGTGATTAAATTTTGTATGTTCTTCTTGAAAGTTCCGGCATAAGCGATTTTATTATTTTTGAAATCAAGGTGAAACCCATAAATCTCCGTAGTTGGAAAATACTGTTTAAGATAGGGGTACGCTTTGCCATAAGTAATGACGTGGACATTGTGTTTTTTACTGAGATGATCTAAAACTTCTTTGCCGCGGGAAGCATGCCCTGATCCTTCTCCTGAAACGCCGTATAAAATGTTGACCATAGGGATACCAAGGAAACTATTTTTTCTTCCGCTCCATATCCATCTTCCATATCTCCTTCTGCGTCTTGTACACAACAATCAGCAAAGCGACAAAAGAAATACCCAATACATAAGGCAATAACTCGCTCATGTTCGTACTCCCAAAAACAATAATTAATGTATTCACAACAATAAACGCCAGTCGTATCTCCGTAGGTCCGACGCCAAAGACAGCAATGCGAAAAGCGTTTGTTGTGGCGAAAGCCAAAAAAGAGCTCACCATAAACGCCCCATATAAAGCAAGCATAGCGAATGACAAATAAACAAAATGCTCAGGCACAATAAAAAAGTACGCGATTAACAACGAACAAAGAAAGACATAATCCAGAAAGTGATCCATATAGTAGCCCCATTTAATAAGTCCTGTATTTCTCATTCTTCCTACCGCGCCGTCAAACAAATCAGTGAGATATTGCCCAATGATCATCACAGAAACTCCCCACAGCCACTGGATGTTATTTCTCGCTAAATAACCAAACACGATAACTCCCAAGCTCCAGAGTACAGTCATCAACGTTAAATGATAAGTTTCTAACCAAGAAGGTATTTTTCCAACAAAGGCGGCGACAAATTTCTTTTCAAATGGGCTAAAAAGCGATTCCCCAACTTTCTTGTCTCCAGCGAAAGAGTCTTTTTTCATAAGGAAGTTAAGTATTTGGTAAAAGAGTTATACTTTCAGAGGAAGA
>CAYMIM010000027.1:0-22709 GCA_964390715.1 Candidatus Woesearchaeota archaeon
TTTTAGGCGTCAAAGAAGAGACTATGATTGAATTCACTAAGCAGAGCACATTTATTGCTATCACTACTATTATTTTTGTTATTATCTTTTTAAAAGCATTAACCAACGCATTTGGGCCTATTCTTTTAACCAATATGGAAGCAGGATTTTGGAACTCCACTAAGCGCGTTATCTTTTCACCTAAAGTCTTGGGCGCTATCTTCTTGCTAGCAGTGACTGCTTTCACTGTTCGTTACTTAGGATCCAGCAAATAATATTTGATTATTTTTTTAATCTTTCTGTAATCTTTGACAATTCCTTCACGTTAGAAGACAAAGGAGTGATTATATTCTGCAACACTTTTTCCAGCGCTTTTATTTCTGTGCCGACTTCTGTGATATGCTCGTCATAGTCACGCACTTTTCCTATGATTATCTTTTGCAAACTTTCCACTTTGTTGTCCAAGCGGACTAACTCCTGCTTGATAGAAAGCACATCAGTACGCACTTTTTCCTTCCAAACATTCAAATCGCCAACACTTTCGACAACTTTTTGCCATTTTTCATCGATGATAGATTCCGCGATCTGTTCGATCATGTCTTCCGTATCTCTGCCGAAATTACCTTCTCCCATAGAGGGACGTGTGGCTGTAGGTGTGATCTGAACTACTTGAGGAGCTGGAGCTGTTCTAGTCATGGATAACGCTGAAGGCCGCATGCCTTGTGGTGATGGAGCAGGAAGTGTTTCTACATTTGCTTTTGTTTCCGCTTGTGTTAACGCGTCAGCAATTTGCTCATAAGTGAAACCTTGGCTTTCCAGCTCTTCTATCACTTGCTTATTAGAAGCTCCACGCCTGAGCATGCCTATGACTACATCTGTTGGCGGTTCATTTGCCATGTTTTTTACCCGCCATTATCTTGTGAGGAATATGTTTATGCTGCAGCACGATTTTTTCCACTTCTTCCTCTGTCACGAAACGCATAGGATTCAACAAGTCGATGTATCTTTCGAGGACTTTGATCTGCTCTTTTTTCGCGAAGAGCTCCATTTCTTTCACGACATTACGCATAGTATCTTGTGTGAGGAAAATTTCTTGACGCATTTCTCTGAGATCATCATTGAGAATTTTCATTTCTCGCAACAATCGTTTGTACTCTTCGATCATATTTTGATTGACAATAAGCAATCGCTCGCCGAGCAAGTTGTATTTATTTTCTAGCGTTCTGACACGGTTATTGAGATCAACAATGACTTGGGTTATTTCTTGTCCATCAGGCATTTGTGTTGTAGAACTATGTTCCACCTCTTCGCTATTCTCAACGCTATCGTCCTTTAAATAGCTTTTGCCTTTGTTTGCTTTGTTGTCACCTATGAGGAAAGTATTTAAATTTCGTTCTTTCCGTTGTTTCCATGCCAGAGGCACAAAAAACAGGTGAGTACGAAGTTATTCTGGAAGGGAGCGAGGAAGTTTTACGCATTGACGCGAGCAAATGGAGCCATAGCCCCTCAGTTGAAGATCATCCGCTAGTAATGGCGAGTACCATTGACAAACTTGTTGAAGTTCCTAGTATCAGCAGATTACAATTCCATCAGAGACGCTACTATTCTTATCCTTCTGAGCAAACAACCTATCTTGTTGAGATAGCCAAAATCTATGATCATTTAGTACGCGGGAAAAAATTGTTCACGTTGGGAGCCTTAGGTTTTGATGAATCTTACATGAGATTTATTCAGGAGAAAAACGCATTGTTTGAGTATTTGGTTTTTGACCTCTTGCGCCACGATCCTTTAGGTTGTTATGTTGAAGTGCAGCGATTGCTGCGCGAAGAACAGATAGCTGTTCAACGTGAAACTGTACAGTCTTTATTACATCTTCGCAAACGCTACGCTGGACTCTTGGAATATTTTTTTACTTTACTTGACTCATCGCAAATGGTTGCTACTGTTCGCGCTCAATTAGCAGGTCACAAAATAGGAGACCGTAGCCTCTATCGCCAATTATTCAGACCGTTAATGACTCCAGATTTCATGTACACGCAAGTCATGGCGCAACATCCTCTCAATGGAGAACAGATAGAAGTATACACCCGAGGTATTAGCGAGATCACAATTTATCGCCGACCAGGAGACATCAAACTTTTATATCACCTCTATCCACCAGAATTCAAACTAGAAGAAGATGAATACACTTTACTTGAATTAGCACGCACTGTTTTGGCAGAACACAAGCCACGACAAGAAGAATTTCTAGACCCACAACGCATGCGGAAAACATTTTTCAACATTGGACGAGACTTACTGCAAGAGTTAGCAGACCACAAAAATATCTCTCTTGACTATAAGAGGATTGAACAATTAGCAGACGTGCTTGTCCGATATACTGTTGGCTTTGGCTTGCTGGAAATTTTATTACAAGATGAGAAAGTGCAAGACATCATGATCAATGGACCGATAGGACAAACACCTATTTTCTTAGTGCATCAAGACTATGGTGAATGCGTGACGAATATTATTCCCAGCAGAGAAGACAGCGATAGTTGGGCAACTAAATTACGCTTACTCAGTGGAAGACCATTGGATGAAGCGAATCCTATCTTGGACACAGAATTATCAGTGCCTGGCGCTCGCAGCAGAGTCTCTGTGATTACCACTCCTTTAAGTCCTGTTGGTTTGTCATTCGCCCTGAGAAGACATCGTGATAATCCCTGGACTTTTCCTCTATTTATTCAACAGAAAATGTTGACCCCTTTAGCATCCGCGGTGTTGAGCTTCATGATCGATGGAGGCAGAACCATGCTTTTCGCTGGAACCAGAGGCAGTGGTAAAACCAGTTTGCTTGGAGCGGCATTGATTGAAATCATGCGAAAATATAGAATCATCACTGTGGAAGACACTCTAGAGCTTAGCGTGGACGCGATGCGCACTCTAGGCTATAATATTCAACCGATGAAAGTACGCGCGGCTTTAATGAGTGGTGGCAATGAAGTCACCGCTGATGAAGGCATTAGAACTTCTCTACGTCTCGGAGATAGCTCGTTGATTGTAGGAGAGATCAGAAGCGTTGAAGCGAAAGCATTATTTGAAGCGATGCGCATTGGCGCGCTTGCGAATGTTGTCGCTGGCACGATTCATGGAGCACATCCGTACGCTGTCTATGACCGTGTCGTGAATGATTTAGGAGTTCCCAAAACTAGCTTCAAGGCTGTGGATATTATTGTTGTCAGCAATCCTGTTCGTAGTGGCGATGGAATGAAAAGCTGGAGAAGAGTCTTGCAGATCACTGAAGTCAGAAAACACTGGGATGATGATCCACAAAAACAGGGCGGCTTTGTTGACTTATTCAGATACGACAGCAAAACAGACACCTTACTTCCTACGGATGATTTGTTGCAAGGAAATAGCGATGTCTTGAAATCGATCGCGGCGAATGTTCGTGAATGGGCAGGTGATTGGGACGCGGTGTGGGACAATATTTTATTACGCGCGAAAATAAAAGAAACTTTGGTCAAAGCAGCACAAGCTTATCAGCTCCCTGAATTACTGGAAGCAACTTTTGTCGCGCAGAGCAATGACACCTTCCATCAAAGCTCGGACAAGATCAGGGAACAGTATGGCTCTTTTGACAGCATGCGCATCTTTTCAGACTGGGAAACATGGCTACGACAAGAAGTCAAGCGCAGGAAGTTCTCGACATCATGACACCTCCAGTAGATGATGTTTTACATAAATATCAAGAACGTCTCGCAGTAGCGACTGGAGATCTTTTTTCCTCAGTACCTTTAGTGCAATCCCGCGAATATTCACTTTTTCGCAAAGAAGCTCTTGAAAAAAAACTAACTTACTATGAGCAGTGGTGCCAGTTCGCTGAACGCGTGTTGCCTGTGAAAGCAAACACCAAAGACATTCCAGCATTAGAAGAATCTTTGACCGCATGTCATCTTGAAATCAGCGTGAATAGCACAGCGAGCTTCGCAGCTTTGATTGCCCTTGGCATTGTTTTCTTTGGCATCTTTATTGGTATTGTGAGCTATATGCTTGGCACTCTTCTCCTCTTCGCCAGCTTGTTTTTTGTTATCACTGGCATTGCGCTTGTCAGACCTTTGTCTCATCTTCCTCATTATTTCGCGACCCGATGGCGATTACAAGTGAGCAATCAAATGGTTTTGTGCATCCTCTATATGGTGATGTACATGCGTCATACTTCCAACCTAGAACATGCCGTGAAATTTTCAGCTGAACATTTGGGAGGACCTCTAAGCCTAGATTTGAAGCGAGTGTTCTGGAACGTGGAAACTCAGAAATATTTCACGATCAAGGAAAGCTTGGACGCCTATCTAGAGCAATGGCGAAAATATAATCTAGAATTTCTGGAGGCATTTCACTTAATTGAAGGCAGCTTGTATGAATCCAGCGAATCCAAACGTCTCGAATTATTGGAGAAATCATTGCAAGTTATGCTTGATGGCACGTATGACAAGATGCTCCACTACGCGCAAAATTTGAAAAGCCCCATCACTGTCTTGCATATGCTGGGAGTTATTCTTCCTATCTTGGGACTAGTCATGTTTCCTTTGATTGGTAGTTTTTTATCTGGATTAATTAAATGGTATCATCTCGCGTTCTTGTACAATCTTATCTTACCTTTCTTAGTCTTGTATTTGGGCAATGCTATGCTGAGCAAACGACCTACTGGCTATGGCGAGACTGATATCTTAACACAACATCCTGACTTGAAGCGCTATCAATCCTTATCTAGTGGTCTTTCTCCCCTGAGTGTCACGTCCGCAATCATCGCGTTATTTTGTCTTGTTGGCCTTATTCCTGTCGCTTTGTACTTCATTAATCCCGCTTTAGATTTTACTTTTTTTGGCGGGAAGTTTTTTGATTACAAAGGAGAGAATGGACCTTATGGTGTAGGCGCGTTATTTTTGAGTCTCTTGATTCCCTTGGGATTATCTTTAGGACTCGCATTTCATTACTGGATTAAAAGCAGAAAGCTTATCGCGTTCAAAGAAAAAACTAATTCCTTAGAGCTTGAATTTAGCGGAGCATTGTTTCAATTAGGCAATCGCATTGGAGATGGGATACCAGCAGAGGCCGCATTTGGCGACGTGAGCCAGCAGATGCAAGGAACACCTACTGGAGATTTCTTTCGCATAGTCAATATGAATGTTCGCAACTCTGGCATGGGCATCAAGGACGCGATCTTCGATTCCCAAAGAGGAGCGTTACTTTTTTTCCCCAGCTCTTTGATAGAAAGCACGATGAAAGTTCTCATTGAAAGCGCAAAAAAAGGATCACAGATTGTCAGCAAAAGTTTATTGACCATCAGCGATTATGTGACTAGGATTTATCGCATCAATGAACGTCTCAAAGATTTATTGGCTGATGTGCTGAGCAGCATGACAAGCCAAATCACATTCTTGACACCACTGATCGCGGGTATTGTTGTTGGCGTTGGCAGCATGGTTGTAACGATCATCAACAAACTTGGAGAACAGTTCGCCAGCTTGGAAACTCCTGGTGAGGGATTTACCGGAGGATTGACCGCGATAGCTGGCGTGCTAAATATCAAAGACGTGATTCCCAGCTACTATTTCCAACTAATCGTAGGTATTTATGTTGTCCAAATCACGATCATTTTGACCTTACTCGCTACACGGATTGAAAGAGGCTATGACCAGACCACGACTCATTATCGACTGAGCAAAAATCTTCTTACCGCGGGATTATTGTATTTCGCGGTGAGTTTTATAGGCATTATCATCTTTACAGTGCTCGCGAATACTGTAAGCTTTGTCGGCACGACTTAGCAACGTTTAAATATCGTGAGGACTCAAGTATTTTCATGCAAAAAGAGGTTCAGCATATCCCGTGGATTTCTGTCACGTTAGTGTTGCTAGCTATCGCTACTGTTGGATTTTTTTCCTCGTCTGATTTTGGCGTGACTGGAGCTTTAGTGTATCGTGACTATAGTTATGGTGGTGGAAGCTATGGCGGCAGTTATGGTGGTGGAGGCTACGGCGGAACTTTTAGCTATGGATTAACTATCACAGAATTTTATCAAGCGTATGCAATCTACATTGACGCTGTGATTTTCTTGCTTATCTTTTTAGGCGTAGGGAAATCAGTTTTCCTAACTCATTTTGGAAGTGGCGGAAAAGCAGTTTATGTTGCGGTTGGCTTAGCTTTAACTTTGGGTTTAATGATGTGGGAAGAGCGTGAAAATAGATCTATTATTTCTCAATTAGGTCCTTGGGGATTAGCTATTCTTGTCATCGTGGTTCTTGCAGGATGTTATATTGCAGCCCTGAATTTATCAGAACGATTTACAGGTCGACGAAAACATTGGATCGCTCTTGTTCTTACTCTTGCTTTTGTTCTTGCTTTAGGCGCTTTTTTCCCCGATACAGCACAATTTATTTGGAGTGTTCCTTTAGAAATTTGGAATTTCCTTTTATTTATTGTAGGCTTTTTCGCTGATACTTTCAACCTTTCTTCTCCACCAGCAGCGATTATATCCACTATCCTTTTGCTTGCTTTAGGTTGGATATTCGTATGGAGAAAATTCCGAAGACCCGGACCATAATCATGACACAACAACAAGTTACCCAATTGCTTGAAACTGATTTGATTAGCTTGAAGTTTCTCTTGAAAAGAAGACTTACGAATGTTCATGAAATAAAAAATAAAGAAGCACAAGTATTACAAAATATTTCCAATGCCCTGCAATCTGTCCGCAATATTGAACAGTTTTTAATTTTGGACGCTAAGAAGAGTTCTGCGTCTTTCTCTACTAAACGCCGACAATTAGTCATCAAGATCATGCGCTCCATTGTCCATCATTTTTGCGAACAAATAAGAAAGGGGGAAGAGATCGCGAATGAAAGCGTCTTTCTTCGTGAAGAGCTAGACAACCTCTTTACCTTGTGCAAAAGGAAGACTGCCAGCAAACAGCAACAAGAGCAACTTTTAAAAACTCTAACAGATTATTCCCATATCATGATCTAGGAGGATACTATGAAAGCATTATTTATCTTATTGGGGTTTGTGACACTTTTATTAGGTCTCTTACCTTTTATTCAAGGAATTACTTTTCTTTCTTTCTTAGGATTCATTCCCTCGAGTGGCACTCCTTATTCCATCATTATTGCTGTAGTAGGAGCTCTTGCATTGTTCGTTGGTTTCCGCAGCTGATTAATCACAATATTTATATAGGACTGCCGGCACAAGTTCCCTATAAAGAGGTTCACTATATGTCTCGCAAAGCTCAAGGTTTACCATTAAACACTGTTATTCTCGCTATTTTAGTTGTGTTAGTGTTGTTTGTTGTTGGCGCTTTCTTCTTAGGAGGAACCAGCGGCGTTTCCAAACAAATTCGAAGCATTTTCTATCAAAACCAAGAAGGACAAGACCGTGTCTTCGCTGTACAGACCTGCAATCAACGTTGTGACTCCTTGAAATTATTGCCCGCTAGCGCTTATGAAAAATCCCCTTATTGCAACAGTTTTTTTCTTATCGATAGCAATAATGACGGCGAGGCAGATTGTAATTCCCTTAATGGAATATGCCCGAAAGAAGGTAAAGTCTATAAGAAATTCTATTGCTATACTCAGAATGTAGAAGGAACTACTGGATCTTTGGATGCGCCTTGCACTTTACCCAATGGTGAGGGGCCTAAAGAATTTTGTGCATCCGACTATAAACCAAAACCCGCTTAATTTTTTTTCCTCAATCTTTATATAGTTGTTTTCTCTGTTTTCTTTCATGTTACCGATACGGAGCTTGATCTATATCCTCCTGAGTGTCATCTTGGGCATGATTCTGCTCTGGTTCGTGATTAGCTTACGATGAAAACAAAAAGAGGCGCGATGGCTCCAGAAGTGGTGATAGGCACAGTGATCGCTGTAGCATTTTTAGTTATCGTTATTCTTCTCTATAAACCTGTAACAGCACCAAAATTTCAACTCGGCGTCAAGGAACAAGTATGCAGCTATAGCCTCACCGCTTCACAGACTCCTCTTGGCGAAATTGGCTTTAAACCTATCTGCCCCACACACCTCATTTCTTTTAGTGAAAAAAATATCATGAAGGACGCTAAAAAAGGCGAAACTGTGAAAGACGCAGCCATGCATCAAATTCTAGATTACATGCTTCGCTGCAAGACCATGATAAGCGGACCTAAACGCACAGGATTCATTTCTGAGAAGAACTGTTATGTTTGTTATAACCTACATACTGACGCGACAACACCTTATATCACTGAATTAGATCTCGCGTCATACTCTTTTAATCACAAAACTTCTACAGGCAAGAGCTACTTTTATGAACTAAACGCTGATAATCATTGGCCTACTGTTTTCTTAAATGGGGGCATAGGCACTGAAAAGAAATCCGACAGTAAACAATTATCCTTAGGTCAAGATTATGGCATTACCTATGTGAGCGCCAATAAAGGAAGCTTTTGGTCGACAGTCGGCACTGTTGGCGCTGGCGCAGGAGGCTGTGTCTTGGGCGCGGCGACATGGTTTATCCCTTATGTTGGTCCGCTTGTAGGAACAATTGTCGCTCCCACTGTTTGTCAATATAGTTTGGGAGCTGCGTCTGGTGTCGCGCTCTTCAATATTTTTAAACCAAGTCCAGCAGAAGGAACTCTCTTATTCACAAATTATAAATATTTACAAGAAAAAGGATGCGCTGAAATTGTCTCCTAATCGCAAAGGTGATCTTACGATTGATCATGTCATTGTCATGGCGATTCTTTTAATACTGCTTATTGTGCTGCTCATCTACATGGGTGTTCTTCGCACTAGCGCAGCAAATATTCTGGACAAGATCATAGGAGTCTTTACAGGATCATGACGCAGAGACGCGGTGAAGTCCCCAGTTATCTTGTGTATATGATCTTAGGATTGATCGTCTTAGTAGTTCTTAGCATTTATTTCATTGGCAAGGCTATTCCCACTTCCTATGGAGAAGTCCGTGATATCGAGAAAGAATTGACCGCCTCATGGAATACTTTTATCAAAGGCAAGCCTACTTCACCCCAAACTATTGCAGATATTAATTTTTTTAATACTACTTATCTTACATTTATTAAAGAACTTGAATCATGCCGCGCCTCAGAAAAAAAAGATTGCATCTGTCGTTTGAGTACTTTTACCAAGAGCTCTGAAGAGTATAAAATCACTATAGAGCAACATACTGGGGTTGGCTATTATTCTTATCCTGAGTTCAGACCGAAAGACGCCAACCAAGCGCCTCGTTTACTTCCTGGTGTTGATGTCTTTTTGCTTTTCGCTGACCAGACTCCCGCTAGCGTTCGCTTATGCTTAGCAACTGACATTTCTGATCCTAAAAAAATGTACCCCGTTTCAAGATTTACTTTTTCTTTGGATACATTATCTAATCTTCAGATGAGCACTCTTTATAGATCTCCACCACCCGCTGGCGTTCCTACACAATTTTCTTTTGTACCTACGCCCGAATTTCAACTTCATATGAGCACTTTTAATAGCTTTCCGCAGCCGACTACACAATTTCCTTCTGCGCCCACTAAACCTGATTTGGACATATACAAAGTCAATGAAAACCAATTATGCTTTATTGCTCCTTCAGTCTCAGCCACTAATCGGGCAAAACTCCCTAGCTGTGATGCACAACCGCTTGTTAAAAAACCAGTATAGCAACCAAAACCTTAAAATATGCATTTGTGAGCAGTATTCCTATGTTTTTTAAAAAAGGTGAGCTAGAACTTCAATATGTTATTCTCTTTATCTTAGCTATTGTAGTTTTGCTTGTCCTAGTTTACATTTTTCGCGAACAAGTAAAGCATTTTTTTGACACTGTTTTTTCCATCACTAATGAAGTCAATACTTCACGACCACCTATCAAAGACATCTTAGGATCATGAACATGCGACGCGGGCAAACTGAATCTATCAGCCTTCTTACTGGAATTATCATAGCGCTTCTTATCCTTCTTTCTCTGGGGTTTATCTCCTGCAGCATCGCCAAACAGAAACAAGTTGATGTTCGCTCAACTATCAACTATGACCGCCTCTACTCTTATCTTCAGCAATGCCAACAATTTGGGGAGAAAGACTGCTATTGCCCACTCCTTACCTTTGAAAAATTCGCGTCTGGGGAATCTCTTCAGCTACAAACTTTGCCAGATGGCACTTATTTAGACTTGAAAAAAACAGATGTTGCTAGTTCCTTCGCGCATAAGAAAGTCTCTACCAAAAAATTATGCACTTATGAGTACATAAATAACAAATGGGTTAATGCTCCTGTTTCTACTCTTGACATTTCACCTATCTCCTTAGCTGACCAACAAAACTTTATGGCCTATATAGATGCTGAAGGAAATCTTTGCTCTCTTGCTTTTTTCTTAGAGGGAGGATTACGCCACACAGAGCCAGCTATTGCTACCACTATTACTTCTCAATTACGCTCTTGCACAATCTCTGCGCCAGCTTCTTCACTTACTTTTTTTGTCCAACAACGTCACACGAAGGACAATCCTAATCCAGAATTTATTATGAAGGAAGGCCAGGCATTCGCGCTTTCTTTACAAACTTCTCTCTTATCTTTGGGCAAGGTGTATCTTAGCAAAGTAGAACCTTCTACAGACCCGTCGAATGAGTTCACATCGAATCCGCTTTATACTCATCCAGATGATCAACTTCTTAAAACACTTCCCCAAATCACTAAATCTCTCCAGAATAATTTTGGAAAAAAGCTTCTTGTGATCTCCCCCCTCTATACACAAACCAAAGAGGCTCAAGAAAAAGATTCCATCACTATCTATTATCTTAAAGGATCTGTGACGAGCAAGCTTTTGGCAGAATCTCTTCAGAAACGCCTTACCTCTCTTGCTGGAAAAAGTTATATCAATGAACTGCTTTTAGCAGACACTGATTCCAACGCACAGCAACATCGTTTCGCATTTTGGATACAACTTGAACCTCTTGATGAAACAGCCGCGGCAGCTAAAGGTATTTTTTTCTTTCAACCACAAGTGATAAAACAATATCCACAGTTATACCAAGATCGTAACGCTATTCCCGCGGTGTTCGTTGATTTTGTTGACCATCCTAACGCTTATTCTCTTTTGGACAAGCATAATTATGTTCTTTCTCGCGAGATTAAACTTGGCGTTGAAGATTACTTACAACAACCAACCACTCAAAATATCTTTCAACAACCATAAACCATAAAAAGAACAGTATTCTCCATGATTTTATGAAAAGGGGTCAGACTGAAGTTAGACAAATACTCTTGGTTTTTGAACTGCTTATTGTTCTCTTTATCGCCTTGTATTTTTACCAAAGCACTCATCGCGAAACTTCTGTCAATCCACAAATATTAGAAAAACAAGTCACTGATTTAGCATTACAAACTGTTGTTGGCGTTGAACAAGCGCACTTAGTATCTCCCGTTCCCAACAAAAAAAAGAGTGAGATCTCATGAAGCGAGGTGGCTATGATCTAGGAAATTATATTATTTACTTTATTGTCGCTATGATAATCTTGGCCGCTCCTATTCTTACTATTAAATCTTATACTTCTCGAGGTGTTTATGATAGCATTAAGGAGCAACATCAAATTCAAGAGTATCTTCTCTCTCGCTATGTAGTTGACTGCCTCGCTCCTCGTGACGCGGCAAAGCGTGTAGCTCTTGGGACTATCGCGCTTTCCCAATTCACCGAGGAACGTCTAAAATCTTGCACCTCAGAACCTGTCTCTGTCACCTTAGAGCAATCTGGAAATTTAGGTATTAACACGATTGTTACTGACCCTTCTTTGAAACAATACACTTCCTTGAAGACTATACGCCAAGAATATGTTTTGGTTGATGGCAAACGCTCATTGCTTACTGTAGGTGTTAAAGATGCGTAAAGGACAAGTAGAACATTTTTTCTCTGACGCAATTCCCGGCATCATTATTCTTTTATTCGCATATAGTATTCTCGCCTTCGCTACTCGAGATGTCACAACTTCCACGATTGACACGCAACGCTTTCAAGACACCTATGACCGCGCGCTCATTACTTTTTTACATTCTCCTGTGACCGCGATCACTTATGTAGGCAATGATAAACGCAATCAACATAATCTTTTTTTTGCGCAATACTATACCTACGGCGACTTACTTTATTTGATGACTTTGGACAAAAAGAACGCCGCGTTTTATCGTGACGCTTTTGCCAGTGGCCTTCGCTCACACTTAGCAAGCGTCAGTGCTCTTACTTTTCAGACTCCTTCGGAATGGCTCCTGAATGTCTCCTCAAAAGATCCTTTTTTAGTTGATAGTGAAAGTGGATCTCTTACTCCTTCTTTTATCGCTAGACCTACAGGCCAATCTTCTCACCTGGCTTTGGCTTATCCTTCACTTGAAGAGCAGATTCCTCTTGTTGTTCTAGCTACTTTCGGTAACAAGGAGTATGTGGCTCCATGAGGCGCGGCACTGTCATGGTTTTGTTTACCTCTATTGCTTTTTTAGTCACAGTTATTTATCTTGTTCACGCTAAAACTGTAATACATCAGGATTCTCTGGGAAAAGACGCCTTCCAAATTTTAGAAGACAGCCGTGTCGCGCAAAAAACCCAGTTTTATGTAAGTCAATCTCTTCGCAACGCCGCGTACGCAGGTCTCGCTGACTTGTCCAAAGAAAGTTTTTTTCCTTCAACCGTTGCTAGCAAGTCTTGTCCTTTGATTCAGGGAAAGCCTTTATTGTTCGCAGATAATTCTTGCACTTATACACGAAAAGATTTAGAGGCACGTTACTTTTCCTTGACACAACGCCGCTTCGCTTCTTATTTTGCTTCTCCTCTCTATGGATTGTCTTTTCAAGCTACAGATTTTCCTTTTGTCATCACTTATAGCAAGGGATTTTTGACTCTCGCGGGAGAAGCTTCACACTCATTCTCTTACCAAGGCAAAAAAATAGCTTATACCTTTCCTGTTGTTTACGAAGAACGCATCGCCCATGACTTTCATCACTATGACTTCCTTTTGAAGACTCTGCGAGACAATCTTGCATGCATCAAATCTTTCGCAGAACAACCTTCTCTCTCAGATGAGATGTTTGCCCAGGAACTTCAGACCAAATGCCCTTTTTCCAAAGAGTTTTCCTGGCAGTTCCAGAAAAAGGGAGATCTTGTGCTCATTACAGCGACGACGAAGGACAAAGTATTGTTCCTGGACGAACTATCTTTTGCATTTGCGATAACCTTAAATAATCTCCAGCTTCCGCCACCAGATAACACTATATTTTGAGGTTGATTTTATTATGTTGGGTTTAACTTACGACGACATTTGCGCGAAAATCAAGGAAACCAAAGGATTAACTGACGAAGAGATACAGCAACGCGTCAAAGAAAAAATCGACAAGCTTTCTGGTTTAATTAGCAAAGAAGGAGCAGTTCATATTATAGCCAATGAACTAGGCATCAATCTAGCAGATGAATTACGCAGAAGAGGAGTCAAAATCAATCGTGTCGTGGCAGGCATGCGAGGGTTATCTCTCTTGGGTAAAGTATTACGCGTCTATGAAGTTCGCTCATTTTCCAAGCAAGGACGTGAAGGTAAAGTTGGCAGCTTCTTGATCGGTGATGAGACTGGCAGCATTAGAGTTGTGTTATGGGATGTGCAACATTTACAATTGATGGAACAAGGACAATTACAAGAAGGCACCATAATCAAGATCAAAGACGCTATGACCAGACAAAACCAACAATTTCTTGAATTACACTTAGGAACTGGAAGTCAATTAATTTTAAATCCTCCAGGAGAAACTGTTACTGTTCAAGAGCATCCCTCCTATGTCGGACCGAACGTACAAAAGAAAAAGATTCATGAACTTCAAGAAGGCGATACGCATGTGCAACTCTTTGGAACTGTAGTACAACTCTTTGAGCCTAAGTTTTATGACGCGTGCCCACAATGCAACAAGAAAGCAGCGCAAGGACAATGCCAAGAACATGGAGCTGTCATTTCAAAACCTGTTCCCTTATTGAATTTTTATTTCGATGATGGCACGAGCAATATCCGCGCTGTCGCTTTTCGAGATCAAGTATTACAGTTAGTGGGTGTTGATGAGGCTACACTGCTTCCTATCCGAGAAAATCCTTCTCTGTTTGAATCTTATAAGCAACAACTCTTAGGGAAGCAATTAGTTTTGACCGGGAAAGTAACGAAGAATGAGATGTTTCAACGCATGGAATTCTCTGTGCAAAAGATTGAAGAGCCTAATCCTGAGCAGCTAGCAGAGAGTTTAGTCAAAGAAGCTCCCCAGCAGTTCTAATTATTATTTTTATAAACAAGAAAATCTTTTTTTATTCGCGACGAATGGTTAGCCAGCCTCTTTTGAGACTGAAATGATTCCAGAGATCCGCAGCAAGAAGACGACCCATGCCGAATATCGAGACTGTGTTTTGTTTATAGGAATAATTTCCTCTTGCTATTTGTCTTCGTAAACTTTCGATAACATTGCCGTTGTTTATTTGTTCCGCAAATGAGATGTACGCTTTTCCTAGATGTGATAAAGCATGCGCTTCTGAAACTGCTACTTGTGGGATATTATATCTTTGTCCAAATTGTGCTGACGCTCTATTTTGTTCTTTCAGTCTAAATAAATCCATAAGTGATCGTGGCCATGGACTCGCACTGAACGTTTCAATCGCATCGAAAAAGCCAAGACAATTTTCAAATCTTGTTTTTAACTCATCTGTTGGTATGGGCGCAGTATATTCTGCCGCGCCGGGTGTTGTTCCCTCTACATTTTTTCCTTGCACGAAGTAAGGGGTTGGCGCAATAATCAAACATCCTAATTCTCTCGCTTCTTTTACTGTATCTTCTAAATGTTTTCCATCTGGAAGTTGTTTTGGCGCTCCTAAAATTAAAATATGGCCTTCTTGTGTAAGTACTTGTTGACCTCGAAGCACTGTTACTGGCTTTTCGTTTGGTGGATGTACTATTACCAATATTGGTTCTCTTTTTTGAATAAGCCTTTCTACTTGATATCCGGAAGGAAGATCTTTTGCTGTTTCGTATACTTGTTGAAAACGAGTATCTCCGAAATTAACGAGTCCTATCAAATCTAAATTGACTTCTGAGCAACGATCAACTAATGCTTGTAAAGAACGTTCTCCTTGATAAGAAATGCCTGGTAGTTCAAATCGTCCACGCTCAAATGTTGGCCATCCATAGGTATGCAGATCTACATTAAAAGTCATAGAGTTATCTATATACTAGAGTATATAAGATTTTCTCTGAATTGCATTTTATTTCTAACGAAAGTTATAAAAAGGACATCTCTCTCCTTATTCACATGACAGATGATTCAAAAAAGAGAAATATTTTAACTATCCTCTTCTTTTTAGCAATTTTATTCGTAGCTATTGGCTTTGACCATGGAAATCAAGTTTCAGGACAATATACTCGACAATCTGCCAGCTCTCCAGAGACTTGGAAGATGGACTGTAGAATCCCTACCGTATCAGCAGCTGGTAAGGATTTAGGACGTACTTTATTCAATACTTTTGGTTGCCAACGAGGACAGACTGTAATACTTTGTGATAATGCAGTTAAAGGATTGCAATTAGGAAAAGGTGTTACTGCTGAAATTTCTTGCGCTTCATCTAATGATAAACAACAGTTTGTTCTTGCTTGTCGAGATCAGATTACTGCTCTTTGTACTCCTTCTGTACGCACGACCACTAGACGATAATTCTTGAATATATATTTTCTAGAAGCTATTGACTTCTCAAACACCCTGCCCAGCTTTATAAATAAAAATCACTTTCTAGTGTTTGTCCTCATGGACACTGAAACAAAACGCGACAAGCAACAATGGAGAGTGATTGACATGGTAAGCAATTTACCTGTGAAAAAATTTAGATCTGGCGCTATAGAAGGCGTCGTTTGGGCAAATAAACGAAAACGCGAGGATGGCACAGAGATTGAGTTCAAGACTGTCACCTTACGACGCAGCTGGAAAGACAAGGAACAAGATATCTGGCGTGAGGAAAAAATTAACCTGCGCAAGATGGATCTGCCCAAAGTTCAGCTGATTATCCAGAAGCTCCAAGAAGATCTTTTTCTAAATAGTAACCAGGACAAGGGAGATGACGCTGATGAGTAAACTTAAAGTACTAGGAACGCAACAGGAAGTCGTTATGGTAGAAAAACCAAATGAAAAAACCGTTGAAAAGGTAGAACAGAAGTCACAAGGCATAGAAGACCTACCAGGTGTTGGAGCAGCTACCGCTGAAAAACTCCGAGAAGCTGGCTTTGATAGTCTGATGAGCCTAGCAGTCGCTAGTCCCGCTGAACTCGTTGAAGTGTGCGCTATTGGTGAGTCTGTCGCTAAACGCATTATTAATATCGCGAGAAGCAAGCTTGACATGGGCTTTGAAACCGGCATTGATCTGCTCAAGAGAAGACAAGAAGTCATTCGTCTCAGCACTGGAAGCAAAGCTTTTGATAGTATGATCGGCGGCGGATTTGAAACTGGCGCGATTAGCGAGGCGTACGGAGAATTTGGATCAAGCAAATCACAAATCGCTCATGTTTTAGCAGTGCGCACCCAATTGCCTGTAGAACAAGGAGGAGCAAATGCGTCCGTCATTTTTGTTGATGGCGAAAGCACATTTAGGCCTGAAAGAATTAAGCAGATCGCAGAAGCATTGAAAGTGGATCCTATTGAAACACTCAAGAACATCGCTGTAGCTCGAGCATTTAACAGCGATCATCAAATGCTCATCGCTGAGAAGACAGAAGACTTGATCAAACAGAAAATGGCCACAGATAGACCTGTGCGTCTTATTGTTGTTGACTCATTAACGTCTCACTTCAGAGCTGATTTTGTTGGACGAGGACAACTGGCTGACAGACAACAGAAATTAAACAAGCATATGCACGTGCTGATGAAATTAGCGAGCCAATACAACATCTGCGTGTATGTCACGAACCAAGTGATGGCGAAGCCTGACACATTCTTTGGTGACCCGACCGCAGCGATTGGAGGCCACATTGTAGGTCACAACTCCCAGACACGTATCTACCTGCGCAAAGGCAAGAAAGGAACACGTGTTGGAAAACTTGTAGACAGCCCCTATCTGCCTGACGCTGAATGCATCTTCAAAATCACGGACGCTGGGATTGAAGACGTGGAGGAATAATTTATATACTTCTTTTTTCTTTCTTTTTTTATGGATTGCCGCGACTATAATCTCTTGTTGATCGCTATGGCGTTTGGCATCATTGTTACCGCCCTTCTTAAACTACAGCTTAAGCCCTTTCTCTATTATCCCTTACTGGCGCTGGCTGTATTATTGTTGCCTTTACTGTTTGTCCTCTTTTTGAACAGAATCAATGATATTACTTAATTGTTTACTATATCAAATTTTCTAGATTCATAAGGCAAGTTACACTCTATCATAGATTAGAACAATACCTTTATAAATAAGTCTATCCATTGTATAGACATGAAAAATCAGCTTATCCAAGAACAAATCAGGAAACGAGTAGCCAGATCAGGCAATAGCGGAGCTGTCTGGGTTCCCAAGGACTGGCTCGGAGAAGAAATTCTTGTTACACGACTACAAACTCCAAAACTCTCCCTAGGGGAAGAGCTCATAAACATACTTCTTCCTTACCTCAAAGATATTTCCGGCATTTTTCTCTATGGATCCTACGCAAGAAAAGAAGAAACAAAGGGATCTGATATTGATGTTTTGATCATAGCAAAAAACACATTTACCATGAAGCATACTAAAAAATTCGATATTACTGTTCTTGAAACTAGTAAAATAGAAGACGTGGTTCAGAAAAATCCCTTTATTTACGCCATGCTTCGTGAAGCTAAACCTCTTTTCAATAGCTCCCTCTTAGAAGAGCTGCAGCAAAGCAAAAAAAACTTCAAACCCTTTATCCGTTGGTTCAAAGAGACTACTTTAGATAGCATCGTTAGCACGAAAGAACTTATTGACTTAGATAGCGAGGAATCAACCTATTTAACTTCCTATAGCGTAGTCTATTCACTTCTGTTAAGGCTAAGGGGAATATTCTTATTACACTCAGTTTTAACTAACAAACCATTTACCAACGCCCTGTTTAAAAAATACCTCACTCGTTTTATTTCAGTATCTTCGTTTATCAAATTATTGCAGATTTATAGAAATGTTCGAGATAATAAAAAAATAGATTCTGTACAAATAGAGATTGTTCTAGCAAATAAACTTTTAGACCTCTTACAGCGAGAAGTTGGGAGCTTCCATGACTAATAGAAAGAAAAGATTATCCAAAGGCGTCGCATCACTACAAGAGCAAATACGACTTCATGAAGAGAAGCTCAAGCAAGCAGAAAAAGCAGGAAGACTAGAGCTTGTCGGCTATTACATCAAAGAACTAGAGGCAAAAAAGAAAGATATAGAGAAAAAGAAAAAATTACTTAGCAAATAAGATATACGCCTTCGACAGGATTTGAACCTGTGTCACAAGCTCCGCAAGCTCGTATTCTGTCCAAGCTAAACTACGAAGGCGTGGAAAAACGGTAAAAAGCAAGGTTTATAAATCTATATTTGGGCTTTCAATGTTATGGATAAACAAACCAAATGTATGACCTGTCATCGTCCTCTAGAAAACGTAAAAGGTAACGCTTCTTTTACCTGTCCTCAGTGTGAAAAACATACGATTACTCGTTGCTTCTATTGTCGAAGACTCGCATCAAGATACACTTGCCCAGGATGCGGCTTTACCGGTCCTAACTAAACCATGGCGCACGTTATTATAACCTTGAAGATTATGCCTGAAGGAGTTGACGTTTCTTTAAGTCAGCTAGAGACCAGTTCTAAAGAAGTCATTGAGAAGTATGGCTGCAAAATGATGCGTGTTGAGAAAGATCCTATTGGCTTTGGCTTAGTAGCATTGAAGCTTACCTTTTCTATGGATGAGAACAAAGGTAGCACGGACGCATTAGAGGAACAACTCAAAGAGATTCCTGGCGTGATGAATGTGGAAGTAGTCAATGTTGGAAGGGCTTTGGGCTGATGGCTGAAACACCTTTTACTCCAGAACAACTTCAAAAACTCACAGAGATTTCTCGCTTACCTCCAGAAGAACAAAAAAAAGTTTTACCCGAGTTTCTGAAAATCTTATCTCCTGAGCAAATCAAATATCTTCAAGAGCAACAACAAACACCTAGCAAAAGCGCGGGAACTACCTGTCCTTTTTGCATGATCAGCCAGAAACAATTACAAAGCGTTATTTTATATGAAGACTCTCTTTTGATGGCTGTACTGGATATTCGACCAGCGACGAAAGGACACACGATTCTTTTTCCGAAACAACATTCCGCAGATTTTACTTCATTGCCTTCTGATCAGGTAGCGCAACTCTTCACTGTAGGCCAGAAATTAGCAGGGATATTAGAAGAACTTGAGGGCTGTGAGGGTGTGAATCTTTTTGTAGCCAATGGCACGATCGCTGGACAAACGGTTGATCATGTCATGGCGCATGTCATTCCGAGATACAAAGATGATAATGTGCAGTTGACTTGGGAAGGAAAACCTACAACACCAGAAACCTTACAACAAATCTATCAACAACTCGCTCCTAAACTTCCTGGACTAGTACCACAACCAAAAGAGATTCCAACAGTTTCCCAGCAACCCCCTTCTGATGACTTAGTCGAGAATGATGAAGAGCCTTTCGCGGATTTCTAAAGCAACGCCAAGATGTTTATCTGCAGTAATGTCGCCAGAGTTCCCAAGAAAAATGGAGGAATAAAAGGAATGCCTTCTTTCACCAATACTCTTTTGACTTTCGCTTTTATTAATTTTTGAATATCTTCTTTTTCAACGCCAGTATTCTTGACTTTGTAGATGACTCGCTTGTTGACTAGAACATCTCCCTCGACCCAATCACCTTCTGTCAGCTCTTGTGGTTTTAGATATTTATAGAGACACGCTTTTTCTATAGACTTCACATACATCCAGAGATAGGGGTATAACAAGATGAGGAGCGCCAGTGTCATGAGACTTATACGCACGAAGAGATCAGACATGAGGAAAGCTAAAGTGAATACTATTATCGCAAGCACTATAGCGTAAATCCTTATCTTGATCATCTTTTTTTCCTGTAATAATTGCTTGGCGGCCACCGTGAATTTTTGCCGATGCTTCCAAGCAAGGATGACTCCCCACGCAAGACCATAGACGGCGCCGAAGAGCAAAATATTAACAAACAAGACTCCTAAAAAGGGCGTTATTGATTGCGGCAAGAAAGAAGGACGCGTCGCAAATATCACTCCCAAAGCCATCATTATTTTCGCGTCTCCTCCACCCCATTGCTTCGCATAATACATGAGACTTCCCAGGAGATAAGTCACGCCTAACCCTATAAACGCCATGAAGAAATACGACCATTTTTCCTGACCGAGAGCACCTATTAACCTGATTCCAAATCCCGCAGCAATGAGACTGTAGGAAATCCAATCTGGAACTTCACGTGTTTTGAGATCATGAATAGTCGCGGCACCTAAACCTATTACCGCCACACCTGCCAAAAGTATATCGAGCGCCACCATCTTTCTTTTTCGATTTGTGGTAATCCTTATAAATGTTCTGCAGTGGTTCTTTGCCATGGTAGCTATCATTGGGGCTGGACCTGTAGGCAATCACTTAGCGGCACAACTCTCTCAGAAAGGATTTCCCGTAGATGTCTACGAAGAGCATACTGTTATTGGAAAGCCTGTGCAATGCACTGGTATCACTACTTTTTTTCTCAATAAGCTGATGAAACCGAGCGATGAGTTTGTGATCAACAGAATCAGCAGGACTAAAGTGTTCGCTCCTGATGGCAGCCATGTTGAAATCGCTTTACCTAAAAATTACATTGTGGATAGAACCAAGTTTGACTCTTATCTCGCTGACGTTGCACAAAGCTCTGGAGCGAAGTATCATAGCAATCATAAATTTGTACGCTCTGAAAAACTCCAAAACAACTATCGACTTCATTTCGCGCATAACAAAACCGCGACTACTGATGCTTTAGTTGGCGCTGATGGTCCACTGAGCGCTGTAGCGAAAAGCAACGACATGTTTGGCCAAAGAAAATTCATCATTGGTCATCAAGCTCGCGTACAGATCCCTTGTGAGCAAGACTTAGTGGAGTTTTTCATTGATGAAGGCTACTTTGGATGGCTGGTTCCGGAAAGCACGAAGATCGCACGACTAGGAATCTGTTCTTTGGACAAGGCAAATTTTTATTTTGATAAACTTCATAAACTACGACATGGAAAAATTCTGGAATGGCAAAGCGGGATTATTCCTTTGTATGATCCTAAAGTTGTTACAGAAAAAGATCATGTGTATTTAGTTGGAGACGCGGCAACACAAGTGAAGGCCTCTACTCTTGGAGGGATTATTCCTGGCATGATGGCCGCGGAAGAACTTACGAAAGCACTAGCAGAAGGAAAAAGCTATGAACAGCTCTGGAGAAAACGTATTGGATTTGAACTTTGGACTCACCTCATGATTCACAAAATTATGCTGCAACGATTCAAGGAAAGAGATTATACTAAGCTAGTACAACTGGTTCGACAGCCAAGAATAACGAATTTGCTTACTACACATGATCGCGAGTTCCCGAGCCTTTTATTGGCAAAAATGGCACTTTTGGAGCCTCGATTCCTCCAATTCTTACGTTTTCTTTGGTAATTGATACTACTTATAAGTTATTACAAATAGAAAGATTTATATAGCTGTATTTTGACTTCTTTTTATCATTTATGGAGGATATTTATAATGAAAAATTTCAGTGTTATTGCTAGAATGGGTCTTGTAGGTGCTGGTGCAGTAGGTTCTTATTTTTTATTGCGAGAAGGTAGAGACCTTTATCACGGTCCCTATGGTGAAGCTATTCGAAACGCTACTCATCCTCTTATTGGATTAGGCGCAGGCATCAGTCAAGGTTTTGCTACAGCCCCAGAAGAAATAAGAAATGAAAAAGGCTGGAAACATTATGTTAAAGGCATTGGAATAGGTACAGCTGTAGGAGTACTTCCCACTTCACTCTTACGTATGTGGGATAAAAGAGAACAATTTGCTCCTGAGAGCTTAAAAGGTCAAGCACCCGTTGCACAACTTTTAGAAGACATTGCAGCTGTCGGTGTTACGCTAGGAGTTATGTATGCAGCAACTGCAGTAGCTATGAATATTTACGAAGCAGCTCATACAGGAATTACTGGCTCTGAATGGTATAGAAACAGACAAGCTAGACGAGCAGCAAGAATCCAAGTTTCTCAACGACCAGCTACACCTGTTGAAGCTGAACGTATACCTTAGTTAACTTTTAGGGAATTTTTCCCTTTTCTTTATTCTTTTATTTTATATCTTGTTATAGCAGCTACGCCCGTTATTCCCTGCAATTCTTGTCCAGCTTGATGATCTATGATGATAATGTGTATCTCTCCACCGCTTTCTTCTACAGTTTTCATAATCTTGTCTAGCTGCTGATAGGTTTCTTTTTGACGTAATTCTTGGATGAGCTGATCTGTTACTAATAATATTTTCACCGCGCCCATGTTCGCCGCCTCTTCCACTTCTTTCAGACCATAGACAGCGTTATTATTTTTCGCGATTTCCTTGAACAACTGTTCTACGAGATTTTTTTCCTCGTTGATTCTTTCTTCCTTGAGCGCCTTTTTTATCTCTTCACTTTT
>CAYMIM010000028.1:0-7349 GCA_964390715.1 Candidatus Woesearchaeota archaeon
ACAATTTGAGTCATTGTCGATTATTTTAGGAGCCAGTTTTGGTTCTATCTTGTCATTAGGTATCGGTCCTTTAGTAACAGCGTCAATCGTGATCCAGCTGCTCGTTGGTTCAGGGATTGTCAAGATTGATGTCACAAAACCGGAAGGCAAAAAATTCTTCCAAAGCTTGCAGAAGATTATGTCTATATTTTTTATTGTCTTTGAAGCTATCATCTACGTTTTCATGGGGGGATTAGCTCCTGCGCAAGAACTCTTAGGAACCAGCTCTTATTTAGGTATAGAATTGTTATTAGTCTTCCAATTGATTATTGGTGGTTTTATAGTCATGTACATGGATGAAATCGCATCAAAATGGGGATTTGGTTCAGGCCTCTCCTTGTTTATCGCGGCGGGTGTTTCCAGTTCGATTTTCATTCGCGCGTTCTCGCCATTGACAAGCGCGGGAAAGTTTGCTTTGACAGCGGGACAAGCGCCAGTCGGTCAAGTATGGGTGCTCATTTCTTCATTAATCAATAGAAATCCAACAGGCGCGTTCTTAGCGTTCGCGACAATCGCGGCGACAGTAATTATTTTTGTTGTTTCCGTCTACGCGCAGTCCATGAAAGTAGAGATTCCTCTTTCTTTTGGTCGTATTCGCGGCCACGGTATTCGCTGGCCGTTGAAGTTCATGTACACATCAAATATTCCTGTCATCTTAACAGCGGCGTTATTAGCGAACATCCAGCTCTGGGCGCGTTTGCTCCAAAATTGGGGGCATCCCTGGTTGGGAACATTCGCGGGAAATACTCCTGCTACAGGTATCGTGCTATGGATTTTCCCTCCAAATATCATTCGCGAGCTAATCACAGGAAGCATTGTTTTTATGCATGTGCTCTATTCATTGTCTTACATGATTTTGATGATCGGTGGCGCTGTCCTTTTCTCTATCTTTTGGGTGCAGACATCAGGCATGGACGCGGCGTCGCAAGCGAAGCAGATTATGTCATCAGGTCTACAAATTCCAGGATTTAGGCGTGATCCTCGTGTAGTGGAGCAGATCTTAAGCAGATATATCTTGCCATTAACTGTCTTGGGCGCGATGAGCGTTGGTGTCTTAGCGGCATCCGCGGATTTGATGGGGACATTAGCGAATGGAACAGGAATTCTTTTAACGGTCATGATCATCTACAAGTTATATGAGGATATTGCGCAGCAGCACATGATGGATATGAATCCTATGATGCGAAAGATGATGGGTGGAGAATAAATGGCGCTTTTAAGTGGTCTTTTTGACGCGATATTTTATCCCATAACAAATTTCTTGCCTCCGCGCTGGGCATTGGTTGTTATTTCCATTATCATTACCTTATTGTCAACATTAGCCTATAAATTTCTTACCAATCAAAAAGAATTGAAAACATTAAAGGAAGAAATGAAGGTGCTCAGAGAAGAGCAAAAAAAACACAAAGATAATCCGGACAAAATAAGCGCGATCACACAGCAAATGATGGAGAGAAATCTCAAGGTGATGAAGCATAGCATGCGACCATTGCTCTTTACATTTATCCCTATTATACTCATATTTAGCTGGCTTAAAGTAACCTTCCTCCCAGCAGGCGATCTCTTCTCTTGGAGCTTCAGCATCTGGCCATGGGGCCATGGAATAGGCTGGTTATGGACCTACTTCTTAGCGTCAATAATCTTTAATATGATCTTTAGAAAGCTTTTTAAAATACACTAAACGGCTCAATCCCATGACATCACAAAAATACCGTTCTCGGCGCGCGTTCAGGAAAGTTTTCAAGAAAGTACCTGGCGGTGCCACTAAAGTGCACTATAGACACAAGAAGCCAAAGAAAGTGCTTTGCTCAGCCTGTAATAGACCACTAGCTGGAGTTCTACGATTGCGTCCATTCGCCGCGCGTACCACAGCGAAGACTATGAGGCGTCCACAAAGACCTTATGGCGGAGTATTATGTTCTCCTTGTACACGTTTAAAAATGATTGAAATGGCTCACGCCAAGATGAGGAACTAAGATGACAGAGATTGGAAGACTTTACATGAAAATTGCTGGACGAGAAGCGGGAAAATTCTGCGTCATTGTCGATACTATAAAAAATAATTTCGTTATGATCGATGGTCAAGTCAGAAGAAAAAAATGTAATCTTGCTCACTTGGAACCAGTGAAAAAAACAGTAGATTTAAAGAAAGGCGCTTCTCATGCTGAGGTTGTCAAGGCGTTCGAAAAAATTGGTCTCAAGATAGAAACAACTAAGCCAAAAACAAAGAAAGGCGCGAAGCCAGTGCGGCAACGCAAGATCCATCAGCCAAAACAAGCTTCCGATCAGAAATCAGCGGCAAAGCCAAAAGAAAGTAAAGAAGCGAAGAAAGAAACAAAGAAAAAGTAATGCTATGGCGGCAGAAAAAAATCAGCAGCAAAAATATCTCGAGCTGCAAACACTCAACCAGCAAATACAGCAGCTCCACCAGCAGTCAGAAGTTCTCCAGCAACAACGTACAGAATTATTGACGCTTTCTCAAAGTTTGGATGAGCTAGACAAGGTAAAGGCGCAAAGCAAAATGTACGCTCCTTTGGGCGGGGGTCTCTATGTTGAAGGGGTTATTACAGAGACTAAAAAAATCTTGACTAATGTCGGCGCTAGTGTAGTGGTTCCAAAAACAATTGAGGAGACCAAGCAGATTATTGAGGAGCAGATTGATGATCTCCAAAACGTGATCGAGCAGGTGGAAAACAAAGTGCAGGAATTTATGAAGAAAGGCCAAGAGATCCACAAAGAAATGATGGTGCCTTCGGAAAAACAACCGAAGAAAGCGAAAGAAATTAATCTTTCCAAAAGTAATTAAAATATTTCATAAAACTATCTTTTATTTCTTTAGATTCTATAACAAAAGCGAAAGACTGCTTGCTCCAGAGTATTTGCGCTACTTTATTTCCAAAGATAAGAACTACCATCGGAGTATAGAAATTTTTAGGAAGTTCACAATACCTATAGAGTGATTTTTTATGTTCTTTTACAGCCTGTGGTGCAAGCCCTTCTAAATGTGTACCATAAGACACAAGATCATGCATAACTCTCTTGAGTTCTACTCGTCTTTCCATCCAATGATGAAACCACTGTTTAAGGTTCGTTTTTTCAACACCGCTATTTCCACCCATCCAGAAAGTTTCTGAATGTTCTAAGGTCTCGTTAAGAAGCGATTTTATGGCTTCATTTCCTCTATAGACTTCTGCCCGTATATCTGGTTTAGCTAGAGTAAACAGATCTTTAATGTCTGGTAAGGTGCGCTCAAGCTCTTGAAGATTCTTTTCTTTCTTCTTTATCTCCTCCAGAATTTTATTGGGGTGGGTGCATTGGTAGGTCTTTTTGCCTTTTTCTACAGTGTAAGCTATAAGCCCCTTTTCTATGAGCTTGTTAAGAATATCGTAAATATTGCGTCTCTCAATCCCTGTTTTTTCTTGAATAGAATTCAAGGTCGATATGCCTAGTTCCAATACGGCTGTGTAAACAGAGATTTGCCCTTGACTTAGGCCAAGTTCTTCTAAAAGTTGTAAATTTATTGCCATTCTATGGTATCTTACAATACCACAAGTATTTAAATATGCCTGAAAATAGTAGCTACTATGGAGGAACAAAAAATAAACAAAGGAACCTAAAACAATGACTGATAAAAAAACAAAATTCGGCAACTATGTCTTACCATATCCACACAGAGCATGTTTAAATCTCATTTATGGTATCTCACCCATTTATGGTTCACCAGTACCTATTGGCAATCTAGTCTATGATGCCTTGGGGCAAGCAGTTCTTGATGAGCACAATAGAAGATTTGAAGGAACCGTTATTGCAGACACTACAGCATATCAGGCAAATCAACCCATCGCTTATTCCAACATTCCACGAGTATTAAGCTATAATCAAATTCTCCACCAATTAACCAAAGGAAGAATCACGGTTGCAAGTCTAACAGACATATTTTACTATTTGCATTTTCTTCCACTAGGCACCTATATAGACCTTGATTCCATTGTTATTTTTCCTAAGCAAGGACCAAACGAAGATTTAAGACGACATGTACTTAATATCATTGGAAAACAAGAAACAAAAACTCCTCTGTTGGTTGCTGGATTAGGTGTAGAAAAGGCTGACAATGACCATGGATTTACTTTTACTCAAACTGACCTTACTAAGGTAACAGAAGCTCCTTATTTAACAACAGATGGAAGAGTAAGATACGATCCAGCGACAAATAGTCTTGTCGCGGCAAAAACAGGTGTTTTAGTGTTGACTCCACATGATCAATCAGGTCTCCGTGGGGCTTGTCAGATCAGCGGTACAGGATTAGGTGATAAAGAACTCTGGTTCAATAATGAGATGCTCTTGAATTCGCGTGCTCACGGTCGAGTACAAGTAGTCCAAAGAGATAAGAAGGATATCGCCAAAAAATAAGTGATAGAAGTTGCATTTATGTTTCCTTTTATTTCTTAAATAGCCCCAGAAGTTATATAAACGCAAATGATTATTTTTACATATGGACGAAAGAATCCTCAAATTGTACGCTCGTAAGGATGTGCAGCAAGCTATCACTGCTTTAGCGAAAGATCGTGAAGTTGGAGTCAAGTTTGGTGATGCGGGCTATGGTAAACGTCCGCAGATTCTACAGTATCCTTCTGACGTCTATGAGTTTGCCAAAGAAGGTGCTACATCGTTCCACATGTCTGAAGAGCGTTGGAAAGATCCTATGCAGCTAAAAGCAGGGTTATCGAGAAAGCAATTAGATGAGCTACGCATGGGATGGGATATAGTTATTGATATCGACACGAATTTTCTCGAGTATGCGAAAACAACCGCGGACTTGCTAGTAGAAGCGTTGAAATTCAATAATGTAAAAACAATCGGCGTAAAGTTCAGTGGTCGTTCTGGATTCCATATGCTGGTGCCTTTTGAGTCATTGCCTCCAACAGTCAACAATCAGGAGACTCGATTGCTTTTCCCGGAGGGATTGAAAACCATTGCGCAATATCTGAAGATGATGATTCAGAAACCATTAACAGATAGATTGTTGAGCATGAGTACGGTCGATCAGATCATCAAGAGTTCAGGCAAAAAAGAAGAAGATATTCTCATGCACGGAAAATTAAATCCGTTTGCCTTAGTCGACATTGATAGTGTAGCCATCTCCTCACGCCATATGTTTCGCTCAGTGTATTCGATCAATGAAAAATCTGGATTAGTTAGTATCCCCGTCGATCCGCAGCAGATAAAAAATTTCACATTGAAGCGGGCAAAGATAGAAAACGTGGAAACAACCATTCCTTTCTTCAAAACGCCAGAGCAGCCAGAGGCAAATCAATTGATTATTGAAGCGTTTGACAAAGTCAGTAAATTGGCGTACACAGTTTATATACCTAATCAAGCAGAGGAGAAACAAGAGAAAAAATACGATGAATATCAGATTCCAAAAGAAAAAATTAAGCCTGAGTATTTCCCTCCCTGTATTCATTTGGCGTTGAAAGGACTGCAAACAGATGGAAGAAAGCGCGCTATATTTATTCTCACTAATTTCCTGACGCATATGGGATACACACCAGAAGAAATCCAGCAACAGTTATTGGAATGGAATCAAAAGAACTATGAGCCTTTACGTGATGGATTGATTATTTCCCATGTGAACTGGCACAAGAAGTCAGGACAGACTATTCTTCCTCCCAATTGTGACAACGAAGCGTATTATCCCTCTATAGGTATTTGTAAGCCAGATAATTGGTGTTCTAAAATAAAAAATCCTGTGCAGTATGTTCGTTATAGATTGAAAGTGGAAAAACAAAACGAGAAGAAGCCACGAGGAAGAAAGGCAAAAATAAAAGGAGATAAAAATGCGAAAAACATTGCCTAAGTTTTATTGTTCATCTTTATGGTAAAAATATAAAAATTCGAGAGTATCATTTTCTTCGTGATAGGTGTAAGAAAGCCTAAAAGTGCCTCCACCTATATAAACTTCTCTTGTTCCCTTTCGTACATTACGCATAGGTTTGCCTATATCTGGGTTCTCAATAATCTTTTTAATTTTATTTTTGATACTCTTTTGCATCTCTTGATCTTTTATTTTAGAAATCGTTTTTTGAAAATAGTCGTCAAATATGACATTTACCATTTTTCTAGTTCTTCAAGAAATTTATCAGCGGACATGCGTTTAAATTCACCTCTTTCATGTCTTTTATAAGCTTCTTCGGTTCTTCTTGCGAAGGCAAGATCTTCTTTGAATGTTTCATCTAAATCATTTGCCTTTTTAAGAAATAGACCTCCCTCACTTTTAATAATAAGCAAGGTATCTCCCTCTTTAAATTCATCACGCATGTGACTGGGTATTACTATTTGTCCCTTTGAGCTTACTTTAGTTGTTTCTATTTCTACCATGGTAAGGTATATCTTACTTTATCTTTATATACTTTGTGGTGGTTCTTGATGGTATTTTTTCAGTTAATCGTGCCAGATTGATGATGGGATTATAAGCTATTTGTTTTCTCATGAGGGTCTAAAGATAGGGTAATATTTATACTCTTCTAAAAAAATTATGCAAGAAAAATAATATTAGGTAGTTCTTTAAAATGTTTATCCCCAGTAATTATAACACAATTCAATTCTTTTTGTTTAATGAGAATAACCGCGTCGATAAGACCAAAATCTTTTTGTGTTTTTCGTTGCTCAAAACGCTCTTTTCCAGCGTCTATCCAATCGTGCTCTGTAAATGGCGCGAGAGTTGAATTTGCTCTGATTACTTTAAAAAGTTGATGAAAGTCTTGATTGTTTTTAAGAGCCCACCCATGTATTTCCGCAAGACAGCATTCTACTGTAACAAAACGATGTCTCTCATCAAGAAACAGTTTTTTTAGTGCCTCGCCTTTCTATGAGCCTATGAAATATTCGACCCATGCGTAGCTATCGAGAATATAAAACATGACTGCTAGAACGCCTCGTGCCTTTCTTTTTCTTCTTCAAACGGCTTAGCGTTCTTGCAGAGACCGAATCCTTCTATTCTTTTCTTCTGGACAATATCAATTTCTATTTTGTCCCCTTTATGAAGACCAAGCTCCTTGAGCTTTTCAGAAGGTATAATGACTCCCAAGGAGTTCCCCCATTCTTTGAGTTCGACTTCTACCATGTATAAACAAAAAGTATAACTCATATTTAAACTTTTATAAATAAAAGATAGATAAGAATACCACTTATAAGTAACTACAGACAGAAAGCTTTAAATAGAAGAACATAATATTAAATCTATGACAATGACAGCTTCAACGCAAGAAATTAAAACATTCTATCATGCTCAAGTAGAGCAAGCTCTCGAG
>CAYMIM010000029.1:0-7408 GCA_964390715.1 Candidatus Woesearchaeota archaeon
TGGATGAGCTGATCTGTTACTAATAATATTTTCACCGCGCCCATGTTCGCCGCCTCTTCCACTTCTTTCAGACCATAGACAGCGTTATTATTTTTCGCGATTTCCTTGAACAACTGTTCTACGAGATTTATTTCCTCGATGATTCTTTCTTCCTTGAGCGCCTTTTTTATCTCTTCACTTTTCAATACTTCATGCATACCATTTTTTCCCTGACCATTGCAAGTCGTATAAAGCGCTTTTTTCTTTAACTCAGGAGCTTTTTTCAAAAACTCTTTGTTGAACTCGTCTTTCCAGAACGCTGGAGAAGCAATGATTATTTTATCTGGATGATAACGTTGGTCATACTCTTGCAAGCGTTTTGTGAGATCCGCGTAAAACGTCGCGTCTTTTTTTACTGTGGGCAAGGCTTTTTCCTGCACTTCTCCCTCGAGCTCACTCAGATATTCGAAGCCATATCTCTTCAATAAAGCGAATGACGCTTCTTTTCTATCGAGCACACAAACGAGAATAACGGGAATTTTTTCTCTTGTCGCTTCTTCTATCTTTTTTACCTGATGTGACAACCATCGCTCTTTTTTTATGAGGAGTGTCGCCTGCTCTTCGACAGGAATTGTCTGAAAAGCACCTCTCTGAAATTCTTCGGGACCATCCGTAATCTTTCCGGTAATGCGTAATGCGTTGGTATACTTATGGAATTCTATTTTTTCTACCTGGAGCGTGATGCGACCATGTTTTTTCATAACTGTGTTTTTGCCTTCCTCACCATTGCCCAGCTTTATTTTCCTCACACAATCACCCGTGACGAGATCATCTTTATCTATAACTTGACTGAGATACCAAAGGTCATCGAGCGTTGTCACTTTGATTAACATTTCTCCCCGCCTCCGGATATCTTTCAGGATTCTCATGGTATTTCCGGAAAACTCAAAGTAAAGTATATTAATCCTTTTGTTTTATTACCTGCATGACAACCAACAATTTGTACACACTGCAGAAAGGCTATGCAACGACCCATCCTTTAGTGACTGACCAGCCTCAGGACGCTTTAGCTGGTGGTTTAGTTGGTCTTGCTAAACTTCTTCAACAAACTTCAGAATCTACCTTAACAAGTCTTGTTGAACGGATTGGTACTGATGGACTCATCATCGGCGGTCTTACTATCGCTTCAGTGATCGCATTGCGATATTTTACCTCTCAAACAACAAATCAACGGTCGTAAGGTTTAAATAATCTCTCGATTGTAAAAGATCTGTGAAAAGAGGCTTTAGTAAGAGGGGTGCTGAGTCACTCCCAGAATCAATGAACGCATTTTATCTTATCTTATTTATTGGTTTATTTTTTCTTGTCTATATTATTTTATTACCTGAAGGAGAAAAAGAACGTCTTATAGGACAACCAGGACCTATTTATGGCAATGGCAATTCTGGCGGCAGCTATGGACCTATAGAACGACAAATTTTGTTCAGTCAAAGCATTGGTAGCTTGCAACCTTTTGGTCAGAAAATCTACGCGAAACCTTTAGCTTCTATTAATCTCTATGCTGATACTGATAAAGATGAAGAAGCGCTGTCAAAATCTCTTGATGTGAGTGGAGGATTTTTCTCTGGCAGCGAGAAAGACTTGATCTTCAAAATCAGCCAAGACGCTCCTGTTGACAGTGTCAAATTACTTTTCTTCCTAGAGCAAGCAGAAGGCAGCATTACTATTCTCCTGAACGGCCAAGAAATCTTTAGCGGCCCGTTGACCATATCACAATTACCCTTGAACCTTCCTGTCTCAGCATTACGTGCAGTCAACCATCTTACATTTTCCACAGACTCGGGATTTTTTTCCAAGAACCGCTATGTCTTGCGCGATGTCACTCTCTTTAGAACGTATCGCGTTGAGCATACTTCTGAACAACGAACCTTTGTCTTAAATCAAGAAGATCTCCAACGCTTTGGTCACTTGAGTCTTTTCTATATGGTTAACTGCTTTACCGCGAATGAAAAAGGAACGCTTTGGATCACGCTGAACGGCAAACTCCTCAGTCAACAACAGATTGTGTGCGACGCTGGCGAAGTCAGCCATGATTTAGCAAGAAATGATTTGCGTGAAGGACGCAATACTCTTACCTTTAGCATTGACAAAGGCAAATACACTTTGGAACGAGCGCTGCTAGAAGGAGACATTGACGCTGGCAAGGCACCTGGATATTACTTCAGTGTTCCTGTCGCGACCTATGACACTTTAGGAAACGCAGGCACCGTTGTCATGGACTTGCAACTAGCCACCAACAACAAAAGAAAAGTAGCGACGATTTTTGTCAATGGCTTCCCCCTAGTCTTAGATACTTATGGAGACGGCTTTAGCTTTGATATTACTCCTTATGTTGTTCCTGGACAAAATACTTTACGAATCGTTGCGGAGACTGCCTTTGATGTCGCTTCACTGGATATCTCTCTTGAGTAATTATCTACCATGAAACGAATTTCCCCTCTTACTGCTCTTTTACCACTCTCTCTTCAACTTCCTCAAAATAGGATTGTTCGCGCATATAGAAATCTTCGAAATGATATTCGTCGCTCTTCTAGCCAAAATCCTGTAACAGTGAATGTACAAACACCCCAACTAAAATCCTCTAGTAAACCAATGCCTGATGAATTTCGTGTCGGCTACAGACGCGCTTTGGGCGAGCAACAGTTTCGTCGTCAACGTGTCAGACAACCTTTTGGCACGACCCTTTTACTGATTTGTTTATACTTAGCATTTTCTGTCTGGCCTTTCCAAGTTTTGCCTGTCTTTAGTTTCTTCACTATCTTCTGGGCTGCTTTTGTGCTGTATCTTTTCTTCTCGAAAAATTATATGTTCGCTGTCATTTTTATTATCGCTTTTCCTTTGTTTAATTATGCTTTTGCTCAAGATTTGTTCGCAGAAGGCCAGCTCGTAAGTGATAATCTCAAGGAAAAAATTTCTATCGGAAATCCTATCGACGCTTTCAAAGGATTAATCTACAAAAATTATGGCACTTGGGGTAATCCTGACATAGTAGAGCAGGAACCACAAAAAGGCATTCAAATTTTGACCTTCGCCACAAATACTGTTTTCAAAGAAGACAAAGCTGTTCGGATTGACGCGAAAGTGCAGATTGATGGTCTTTATGATCCTCTGACAGAACAATATGAAGCACAGAACGTCTTTTTTTCCTGCTATGAAGAAGATCGCGCAGGCAAGCGCGTACAAGACGGCGAAATTTATGTTGATGATTATCCAGCAAAGAAAAGCCTTGATGGCAATGATCTTAAGAAAGCAACTAGCACCCATTATGTCGCTTGTCTTTTCCCTAAAGGCATACGCATTCAGACTACTGGAGCACCGATTTCAGGAACGATTTGGGGCGTAGAAGAAGGCACTGAAGTTGGCAACAAAATCATAACCAAGAAACGTGTTGTCTTTGAGGCACGCAGCCGCATGTTACAAATAGCAGGGCTGAAATTATGGACTGTACAAAAAGTAAACGCTCCTGAAGATATCACCAAAATAGTCAATGATCCTACACTAGACGCTGATGGTCGCAGCAAAGCACAATGCAAACGGGGATGCGGCGGACCTTACTTGCTCAGTTTATCCACCGGAGTCATGCCCATCACTGAAGAAAAATCTCCTCTGCTTAACGTTTACTTTGTCAAAAATCAAAATCGCTTCGGCACTCTAGCAGAACTTCATAGCTTACAAATTATATTTCCACAAGCATTAGACGCAGAACTAGGGCTTGAAGGATTGCAAACGCCCTGTGACTTTAGCCCTGATAAGGCACTGCGCGACGATAAATTAAAATCTGTGAATCAGCAACTAGTTGACGCTCTTAATATTACCGCCACAGACCAACAACCTTCTTTACCTTTGGAATTCCAATGCGGCTATAAGATTAATAATCCTCTAGAAAAATTGGGCTTCCATGAATTGACCGCCCGCGCTGATTTCGATGTAGTGATTCGCAAGCGAGGATTGGTTGATGTGTATCGCGAAAAGCCAACAACTTCAGGAGGAAACAACCTTGCGTAATTTTTTCATTTTCTTCCTCTTGCTTCTTTTTGTGAGTGGTTGCGTTAATCTTGATTTTCTTAAGCAGACAAAGAAAGAAGAAGTAGGACTAGGAACCGCATTTACTGGCATCATAGGAGGCAAGGGAGTGCAGGTCGGATTTGTCCCTAATAATCCGCCACTAGACAAAATTGATGGACCTTTTGGATTGGCTATCAAATTTTTTAACTTCAATGTGGAACCTATGACTATTGATTCTTTTACTGTCGGCAGCACTGGCGTTTATGAGGGGTTTACTAATTTCGCGGATGAATCTCTAACTCTTGAAGGCGCTTTGATACGTGAGACAGAGCGAGGACCAATCTTTTTAGCACCCGGAACTGAATTTACCTATACTGGACAAGCAAATAAACAACGCGATGGCAGTTTACATTATGGTGATTTTAGTTTTAGCAATATTGACGCTGGAGCAGGCACCGCTTTTTATGTTGACATGATTATCAACGATTATTTATCCAACGCTTATTTTCAATTCTGCGCGTTTGATCTTGGAGCAACTCTTCCTTTAGGCAACTGCCCCACGACACAGACTCTTACGGGTAACCAATTGGGCTTTGGTTTCAACTATGACCCTGTCGCTGTGACTACTATTACTAGAACTCTTTCAAGCACGAAAGACTCTGTCCGCATTACTTTAGATATTTTGATACAAGATCGCTCAGAGAAACAATCTAAACCCTCTTCAGGAAAAGCATTTGAACGTGGGCAAATCATTCCCGATAATGGACAGGAACAATTCTTTTTTGAGATGGAGCCTACGACTGGCAAAGCGATTACTTTTAGCTGCACTAGCTCACAAGAACGTTCAGCAGCAGGCAAGTCTTCTACCTTCTTAATGCTAGTGCTCCAGAACGGCAAGGCGCAAGTCAGATGCACTGGTTATGACTCTTTGTTTGAAGAACGGAAAGATTACCAATATCACATTCAATTACGCTATCCTTACCTGCAAACGATTTCCACTTCTTATATCCCTCTGCGTAAAGACATTAAACAGACATTTTCCTGAGAATAAAGGGACTGCGTTAGGTTTAAATAATAGAAGAATCACTGTCTCACCAATGAAAAGAGGTTTAGTTTTCCTGGGTCTTCTTATTCTAGCTTTAGCAGGATGCCAAGGAGGCGGAACAGGACAAAAAGAAAGTAATTCCCCTTATATCGGAGGAACACAGGCGATTGATATCGCGTTTGTTGAAAATGAACCTCCCGCGCATGTTCTCGACAGCGGCCAAGAAGCATTTTTTGTTACTCTCTTATTACGCAATGGCGGAGAATATACTGTTCCCAGCAATGGTTTGATCGCTTCCTTGAGCGGTGTACCACAAAAATCATTTAATTTAAAATCCTTGAACGTTGTTAATCCCCGCGAGATCATTGGAGCAACGAAAGACGCTGAACTTATCCATCCTGGCGCTGAAGAATTACTAGAATTCGGAGAAGCAAAATATACTATTGATATTCCCGCCTCTTTTACTACACAATTACGCGCTGATGTCTGTTATACTTACCAAACGAAAGCTGTCGCCAACTTATGCTTGAAGAAAAATGTTGTGACTCGCAAGAGCTTGAATGATGTCTGTGATGTTACTGTACCTAGCGTCGCGATTCACAATTCCGCAGGTCCTATCCAAGCTTCTGATTTACGACAAACCTCTGTTGGATCTAATCGCGTGAAATTAAGCTTCAAAGTCAAGAATGTAGGCACTGGAGCTGTGTATCAACCTGGAGCATTCACTTCTGTGTGCGCAGGTCAAGACAACCTGAAAGACATGGTGAAGATCACTTTGACTTCTCCTGAGAAGCTCTTTACGGTGCAATGCAGCCAACTCAACAATCAAAATAGCGGTGTGGTACGCTTGGTGAACAAAGAGAAAGACATTACGTGCACGATTGACACGACTGGCTTACAAGATGTCACTTTCCAAAACTTACTTGAGCTACAGATGGACTACATGTATAGAACCGCAGTCGTGACGCAGTTGACTGTTGATAACTCTGTCGCATAAAGATTTAAATACTTACATTGCTTTTTCTTTTTGTGGCTGAACAAACGTTAGAAACTTTAGATGTTTTAGTAGAGGATATTTTAGCTTTTGTTGAAGAGAGAAAAATTGTTAAAGGAACTATTCTTCTTTATCACTTTGTTGCGTATATGCCTCCTCTTTTGATATATGCAGATACAAAACCATTCGTTGAAAACTTTCTTCGACAAGTCAGAGAATTGGTTCATAATGGAAAATTGCAAGCTCTTTACCCGCCAGGAGTAGATCCTGAAAGAGCTTTCCTTTCTCAGACTTACCTTACTCAAATGGACGATGCAAAGATTTTATAAGATTTACTCAGACAATTTTTTTAAGAATTTCCAACAATACCTCTGATTTTAATCGATATCCTGTTCTTATCAAGCTTTCAATGATTTCTCTCGCTTCACTTTTCTTTAGCTTTTTTTCAGCAACAGCCTTGAAGATTACAGATGTAGTCCAGTAGGTTTCTAAACCAAACGACTGCGCTATTTTTACTCCAACTATATCGTCTATTATTATCCCCACGTTTTCCGCTTTCGCCAGAATAATCGCTTCCGCCTCACCAGCGCCTATGTTCGCAGTTCTTAGCAGATCTTTCGCCTCTTCCTGTTGCTTTTGCGATAATCGCTTCTTGATGATCCACTGTTGCCGCGCAATTGTTTCCGCGCTTATTATAAATTTTTCCCTTCCCTTGATAACTACTTCTTGATAGACCGCCTCTGGGATGATTATTTTTGTAAATACCCGCCGCAATAAAGAAAGCTTTTCGATTCTGCTTAAGTGAATAAGAGGTGTCGCGTCCGCGACAATCATATCTTAAACCTTTTGATGTCTTTCATGAGCTCTTTCTCAGTGTACCCTATCAGAATTCCGATGTCATCCGCTTTTTTCATTACTTCATAGATGGTTAGTTCCGCCATTTCAGCAGCTTTTCCCATAGAAATCCGCTCCTTCCTCAATAACTCCAGCGCTTTTTGGAGCTTCCACTCTTTAACCGCCTGATCGAGCAACCTTCTTACTACTTCTGATCTATCACTTTTTAATTCCCGCTCTATGTGCTTTACTTCTCTGATGAGTTTTTCATCGAGTCTAACTGATACTGTTTCTATCATCTGTATACAATATATTATTTTGTATATAAGCTTTTCGCTTTTTTGGGCTTTATTTCTGTTAGAACTTCTTTACACTTTTTTTAACAAAAACTAACTTTAATAAAGCACTTCTGATCTCCCTTATCTTATGTTTCTGGTGACGCAATGCAAGTTATAGGTGACTTTCATATCCATGGACGATACGCTCAGGCT
>CAYMIM010000030.1:0-41406 GCA_964390715.1 Candidatus Woesearchaeota archaeon
CAACAACACCAGTGCCAACAGCAGCAGCAACAGCACCACCAGTGCCAACAACAGCAACAGCAGCAACAACAACACCAGTGCCAACAGCAGCAGCAACAGCACCACCAGTGCCAACAACAACAGCACCAACAGCAACAACATATGGTATTAATGTTGGGTTATAAAGACAAGCAACAGTAGCGCCTGCTCCAACAGCAGCTCCAGTTAGTTTTGAAGCTAAAGTTCCTTGATCTTTGGTTACGAGAGATTCAATAGTAGTCATGGTGTTCTCCTCATATTTGATGCAAGAACGCTGCTACAGTAATATATAAAGCTTTCTTATTTAACTACTGGACAGAGAATACAAATTTTCCATCCACAAACTATATATAGTACCCCTTGCTAAAAAAGAACTAAGCCCGTCATGAGAATACTCAACGGAGTACGGCAAAACGCCAAGCAATGAGTTTGGGAGTTAATGCCGGGCAAAATACCTCATATTCGCAAAAACAAGGATAAATCAAGATTAAGTTTATATTCGTCCAATGAAAAAGAGCGGAAATATAATAAAAAGGTTAAAATAGCCTTTAGTTCGTTAGCATTAGGTTGGAGATGTAAGCTTGTTCTGGATAGCCCCTTGTGTTTCGAGGTAGAAAGAGGTCTTAATCGAAGAAAGACACATTCGAAACAGTGGAGGCAAGTACCATGGGAAAAATTAGCCCAGTCGCAGCAAAATACATGATTCACGCCCAAATTCAGATTGAGGGCGTCGTAGACAGACCAGACGTTATTGGTTCAGTGTTTGGTCAGACAGAAGGATTACTAGGCGCGGATCTAGAATTAAGAGAATTACAACGTTCTGGACGCATCGGTCGTATTGAAGTAGACTTAGACACCAAAACAGGAAAATCCGTAGGATATATTATTATTCCGTCTTCATTAGACAAGACAGAAACTGTTCTCATTGCGGCGGCTCTAGAGACCATCCAAAGAATTGGCCCATGTAACGCTCGTGTCAAAGTAGAAAAAATAGAAGACGTCAGAACATCAAAGCGCGCGCAAGTCATCGAACGTGCTAAAGCTTTGCTCACTCTCTTAACGCATTCAACATTGCCAGATTCTCGAGACATTCGTGAGGAAGTAGAGCACGCGGTCAAGACTATGGGCATTGTAGAATATGGTCCTGATAGATTGCCTGCTGGTCCTGGAATTGATGATTCTGAAGAGATTATAATTGTAGAAGGTCGCGCGGATGTGTTGACTCTATTGAAAGCGGATTTCAAGAATGCTATTGCCTTAAATGGTACTTCAGTCCCGCCATCTATTGCGGAATTGTGTCGAAGAAAAATTGTCACAGTCTTCGTTGATGGAGATCGTGGTGGTGACTTGATTATCAAGGAACTAAGTCTAGTCGCGGAAATTGATTTTGTCACCAAAGCGCCTGACGGTAAAGAAGTGGAAGAATTAGCGAAGAAAGAAATTCACAAAGCTCTCCGTTCAAGAGTAGCGATGGAGCAAGTCAAGATGGAATTAAATGGGAATAAGATGTCCGATTCTAAATTAGATTTAGGTCGTGATCGTCCGCCGCGTCGTGAAGAGTCGCGTCCTAGATTTGAGGAACGTCGTCCACCACAGCAACAAGAACGTCGTGATTTTGGACGTACAGAATCACCGCGAGTCTCAAGAGAAGGGAGTCGCCCAGAAATGCGTGAACGTGTGGAGCGTCCCATGGAGGATCGTGGTGCTCGTCGCGCGACGCCAGGACGTTTGGAAAAGAAAGACGCGACCAACTTCAAGAAGATGCTCGATGATCTAGTCGGTACTCGTGGTGCTTACATTGTTGACGAAAACGCGAACATCCTCGGTAAAGTGCCTACGAGTGAATTAACATCAACCATGGAATCATTGGCGGGAAGTGTTTATGCGGTCGTGATGGATGGATCAATTACGCAAGAAATGGTTACTAGCGCTGAAACCGCGAAGGTAAAATATATGATTGCTAATGAATCACAAGTCAGACCAGGCAGTTCGCGCGTAAATATTGTTATAGGCAAAGAGCTCTAATAAACAGGCAAAAGAGGTGAACAATGGAGTATACCCCGCAAAAGTGGAGTTTTCTCGCGAAGGTAGCCGTAGTCGGTGGCATCCTTCTAGCATTGTTTGTCGCTGGATATTACACAGGCTATTTTCCTAAGGATTGTGTCCAGGACAAAACTTGTTTTCAAGAGTTAGTAAAAGACTGCAAGCCTGCGCAAGTCGCGGTCATCAGAAATAATAACGCATATCTCTACGCAGTAGGTAACCAAATAGGGAAAGAGTGTGAGATAAACATTAAGTCATTACGAGTCGACGCTGGTGCTCCTCCAGAATTCAAGAACTTGGAAGGAAAAGAAATGTCCTGCAAGATTCCCAAAGAGGAATTGGCAACAACAAACTTCGATAATTTTGATAATCTTCTTACTTATTGTCATGGTCCATTAAAAGAGGGATTGTATGAAGTGATTATCCAGCGTATGTATGCTTTAGTGGTCAGTCAGTTGGGTGACATCGTAAAAGAATCACAAAAAGTGCTGAAAGAAGTCTAAAGAAATGTTTACTCAGCAGGAATGAAATTTCTTAAGCAAGTTATTTATAGAGTATATTAAGAAAAAAAGTGTGACAACTACGCAGAAGAAGACATTAAGTAACTGGTGTCGAGAACTGGCAGATGTCCAAGTCTCTCTGAAAACAATAAGAGAATGTTTTTTTGCAAATTTTAAAGGAAATATAGATTTAGGATTTCTCACAGGGATACTTGGAGAGCTACACACACTTGAACGCATGGAAATATTGCAAAGAAAACATCCAAGAGAAGTAAGGATCTATAGACTAAAATGTTCCAAGGAAAGACAAGGTCAGGTATATATTCCTTATAATGGTTATTTGCCAAACATTCTAGTGCGGACTAAAAAAGGGTTAGTGGTGGGTGAGGTAGACATGGTGGCATTCATAGATAATATTCCAGTAATTCTTGAAACGCATTTGGCAAGATACAAAAGTGGTTCAAAAGCAAGACTGACAAGAATGTTAAGACAAGAAAATGTAGAAAAGAAAAAAGAACATCTATCTAAGTTATTATGTCAACGACCAGAGATGATCTATATCATTACGCAAGAAGATATAAATAAAAAAGAAAATCATGATTCAAGAGTAGGAGAATATATAGCGCAGGGAAATTATGTTGTTCCTTTCCCCATGAATCGTCATCAATGGCGTGCTACCGCGGAACGTTTGATTTTGTGTGGAAAAGAAAAAACGACAGACGAGCCAGAAAGTGGATACAAACTACCTACAGCAGTGTAACCCTGCACTTTCCTCCCCCTCATTACCCTGAAAGCGCCAAACATATAAGTTAGGACTGCTTCATTCCTGACCTGATCCGGTTCCTCGTACATTCAACCAATCAGGACAAGGGATCGTTGTACGATGCAGGACTGCAATAAGCAATTCCTACCGCCCTTCCAGCTTCGGCTCCACCTAAAGTTCGCTTGTGGTGACAGCGTGGAACTAGCACGCCAGTCTAGTCTGTCAAGAAAGATTACTGTAAGCCTTCTTTTAAAGGTTGTGCTGAAGGATATTGCAGAAACCACGCGGGTAACGGATCAGAAGGAGTCTCTACTCTATGTACAGGTACGGAAAGGAAAGGTTGTAGAGTATCTCCAATATCGCTCAAGCTGCGATAAAAACGTCCTCGGTTTTGTGCATCATATTGGAGTGGTCTAGGAAAAGAAACAAAAGCGGCGATAGGATTTGACTTGCTTGTGGATTGCTTTGTGATTTGCGGCAAGAGATTCTCTAAATAAGTACAAAGAAAAGGAAATAAAGAAGCGAATGAAGTGCGCTGAGAGTCTGACAAATTTAAATGTCGTAAAGAAACTGCATAAAAATCTCCTAAGTTAAAATCTTTATGTTGTGTAAGGAGATGGCGCGAGCTCACCTGACGTTCTTCTTTAACATGAGAGACCATTTCTACATTGCTCTCCGGAAACTGATTAGCTGCGAATTCTTCAGCGGTACCGTAAAAAAATGATGTATTTTCAGGGACATACAGTGCCCCAGTGCTATGGTTGAGAGAGAAAGGAGTGCAGATATGTTGCAGAGAGCCTCTGACCTGAGCTCGTTTTTTGCCCAGAAGAAAAAATCCATAAATACTATGCTCGCCGTTGTCAACAGCGCGAACATTAAGGTTTATGCGAGCGAGCGTTGGTTTTTTCAAAGGAGCTTGGTGTCGTGAAACAACGCGAATAGTTTGACGCATGATTAAAAAGTTTAAAGAGTTGCTTTAAATATGTTGTGTTACTGTCAAGCTAAAATAAGAAAGGAGTAATTTTTTCTTCCGCGCGAACAGAAAAGAGTCCCTTGCTTATGCCTAATCCCATATGATAAAAAGAGAAAGCGGACAATTTGCCTAAAATATCTCCCAAATAATGGCGTTCTTCAAAAGTCACTTCTTCTGCATCAGGTGTTTCTGCTAGTTCTCTTGTCTTATTCAGAGCTAACTCTCTAGAGCCAGTAGCGTCTATCAATCCTAGCTCTTTAGCTTCACTGCCTAAATAATAAATACCTGTGGCAAGGTCTGCGACAGTTTTTGTTTCTAGATCACGATTAGCTGCGACATCAGTAACAAATACAGTATGAATAGTTTGCATTTTTCCTAAGAGTATCTGTCGTTCTTCATCAGTCATTTGTCGATAAGGGCTGCCAACATCTTTATACTTGCCAGTCTTCAATCCATTGTAAGTAACTCCATAGTCTTCCATGAGTTTTGAAAATTCTAAAGAGGAAGAGACAACACCTATGCTGCCAGTCAGAGAGAGTTCGTCCGCGACAATATAATCGCTTGCGCTGGCGACCCAGTACGCTCCGCTCGTTCCAATTTCACGAATATAGGAGACAACTGGTTTCTGAGAATTTTTGACTGCTTCCACAATTTCCTTAGAAGCGACTACAGTACCTCCTGGACTATTGATAACTAAGAGAATGCCTTTGATAGTATCATCTTTGTTCGCTTGCTTCAGAAATTTCACGATAGTTTCAGATTGGACCGTAGTTGAAGGCATAAATCCAGATAGTGCGCTGCCAACAATCGTTCCTTCTAAAGGAATGACCGCGATTTTATCTCGGAAATCCGTGCTAAAAAAAGAAGAGGCTAGATAGCTCACGAACCACAGTAGAAAAATGGTAAAAAGAATGGAAGAAAGTTTAGACAAGCTGGATCACCTCAGTTTTCGCTAATGTTTCAGTATAGCGTTGTGAAGAGTGGGTAAAAAGCATGTACAAAGAATCAAGAAATAATAAAACGCTGGATAATTTTGCGACGTTGCGTAAGAAGCATTGATAAAAAGTAAGAGTCTTCATTTCACTTCGAACAGCTATGCGCAAAAAATATTTTCCTAAAGTCTGATGAAATCGATATTCCAAAACGCTCCAATAAGCGAGGGAAAGAACAGTGATCAACACTAATACCACCATAAATTGAAGAGTAAACAAGGTTGAGGAAATAAGGCGAGAATAAAAATCCGATAATGAAGTAAAGGATAAATCTGCGGGTTGCAAAGGCCAAAGCACGAAAGAGAGAATCAAGGCGTCAACCACATAAGCGACACCTCTTTTCCACAAAGGAGCTGGCATCTCTTTGCGAAGCAATCTTTTTATATCCATGAAAAGCGACTAACCTTCCTAGCTATTTAAAGGTATTGCCATGTTTCATCAAGAATTAATCCAGCAGCTGCCAAGCATAACAACGCAAGAAGAATTGACAAAAGCAAAGTTAGCGCTCTCGCGTAAATATCATTTCAAGCATATGCCTACGAATATAGAAATGCTTTGTCATCTTTCCCCGCAGCAAATACAGAAATACAAAAAATTATTTATCACAAAGCCTACAAGAACCATTTCTGGTGTTGCTCCTTTGGCGATTATGACTGCTCCTTTAAGTTGTCCAGCGCAAGCCAAGTGCACATTCTGTCCTGGTGGTCCAAATTCCTATTATGGTGACACACCAAAGAGTTATCCAGGAGGCTCTCCAGCGCATCTACGAGCAGAACGAAACAACTATGATCCCTATTTACAAACCTTTAATCGTCTCGAGCATTACGCGTTGCTAAACCAGGATTTTTCAAAGACAGAATTAATCATTATGGGTGGAACTTTTACCAGTTATCCTCTGCGCTATAGGCATGACTTTATTATTTATGCGTTAAAGGCGATGAATGATTTTTCCGAGATATTTTTCACACCAACATTTGATGTCATGAAATTTAGGGAATTTTTTGAGCTGCCTGCGAATGTCAAAGACGGGGAAAGAACAAAACGTATTCACAAGAAATTGCTCCAGCTCAAGGAAAGCTCTACATTAGAAAAAGAACAATTGCGAAATGAGACTAGTAATGTGCGATGCGCTATTTTCTGTATTGAGACACGTCCAGATTGCTCGCTGCCAGTGCATATCAATGACATGCTAAAATTAGGATGTACAAGAGTGGAGATAGGAATACAAAGTTTGTATGATAAGGTACTAGAAAAAGTAGAGAGAGGTCATGATGTGCAAGCAACAAGAGATGCGACGCGACGTCTCCGAGATGCCTTTTTGAAAGTGGGTTATCACACCATGGTCGGTTTGCCAGAAACTACCAGAGAAATGGATATAACTATGTTCAAAGAGTTGTTCGCTAATCCAGCGTATAAGCCAGACGCGTTAAAGATATATCCCTGTCTAGTCTTCAAGGGAACAAAACTCTATGAGCAATGGAAACAGGGAGAATTTCAGCCCATAGACGCGCATGAGGCAGCTTCTAGAATCATTGAGATGAAAAAATATGTCGAGCCTTATTGTAGGATTATGCGTGTCCAAAGAGATATTCCTACGTACATGGTAGAAGCGGGCGTGGAAAAAACAAATCTACGTCAAGAAATTTTAGAATTATTGCAAAAAAAGAAAATAAAATGCAGATGTATCCGTTGTCGTGAGCCAAAAATGATGGAAGTAGAATGGGGAAATGTAAAATTACAAAGATATGATTATGAAGCGAGCCAAGGAAAAGAAATATTTTTGTCCTATGACGATGTAAAGCAGGACAAGATACTAGGATTCGTTCGCTTGCGCTTGCCTTACAAGCCATTCCGTCCAGAAATCACAGCGGCGACCGCGGGCATTAGAGAAATTCATGTCTATGGAGCGGCTATCAAGGTGGGAGAAAAAGCTGGTAAGAATATACAGCATCATGGTCTCGGTGTGAAATTAATGCAAGAAGCTGAAAGAATCGCGGAAGAAGAATGGGATTGCAAAAAAATGATAGTCATCGCAGGAATTGGAGCAAGAGAATATTTCAAGAAGAAATTAAAATATGAGCAAGATGGCCCGTATGTAAGTAAAAAAATAAAATAAAAAGAATAAATTATTTGACGCAGTAACCGCTATGAGGACAACTGCCCCAAGGTCCTTGACACCATCCTTTACCACATGTACCGGTGACTACTCCAAATTTATAGCCTTTCTGTTTGCAATACTCAGTCATAGAAGAATCGCAGCATTTGTCGCTTGGTTTAGCACTTCCTGTGCAAGCGGACGCATAAGGATAAAGAACATCCACATCCATAGTATAGTAATCAGCAACAGCGAAATCGCTAGCTTGTTTGCCCTGTAGTTTATTGGAGTTCCATGATTCTGCTGCCCAGCTAGCTACATCTTTAGGGTCCCATTGAGTTTGTGCAGCTAAAATTGCGCAAGGCGGACTTGGAGTTCCGTTATTATGATTACAGTTAGGCGCTACGCCTTCAATTTCTCCAAAACTATGCCCCATAACTTGAGGATTATTGCCGCCATAAGCTACAACAAAACCAACAGCAAAAAGTGTTATAAGTAAAAGCCATGCGTATTTTTTTTCAATGTTTATTTTGATTTCCATCGTGCACCTCTTCTAAATGAATAAAAGATTATTAATAAAGTTATCGTTACTACTATATTCCAGCCACTAAAGACAGGGAAAGGCTCTTCTTCATGCGCGGCCGTGCAGCTGACAGTCTTAGGGTAGCCAGTGCCGCAGGTACAATGATCTCCGCCAGTTGCTGTGCAAGTAATCGTCTGTTGACCATTCGCGCAGGAGCTCTTCGCGTATTGGAAGTTGCAAGTGGGAGATTTACAGCTGTCTGCTCCTCGAACACAAACTTTCTGAACTGATGCTTCTTTGCCACAGGGTAAAGGATTACTCAAAACCTTACATCCACCAGACCCAGTAAGACAGAAATACGCTTGAGTCAAATCACTTTGGCAGACCATGTAGGTTGCGGGTACACCTTTACATTTAAGATCATCCTGACAGCTTTTGCCACCGGTGAAATTGCCTTCTCTTGTACAATTCGAGCTGCAGCCATCGCCATTTTTGGTGTTGCCATCATCACATTGTTCATTGTTGCTGCCTTCAACACGTCCATTGCCACAGACTGCTTGTCCTGGTGGACGTTTTTCAACTTTCAATAATTTGTCGAGAGGAGAAGTGATTTGGATTTGAGAGCTACCACCAGTAATGGTTGCCTGGAAGTAATACTGGTTGGAAATATTCAAGGAATATTCTGCGATCCAGGGACTAGAGACAGAAGTGCTATTGCTGCCATTAGTAAATGTTGTGGGTTGTGGAGATTGAATAAGCCAGTTGCGATTATCTTTGTCAAAGACTTGGAAAAGCGCGAGCTTACCACCACATTCAGCGCTGCCAGTAACGGAGAGAGAAACAGGTTCTCCTTCTAGCGCGCTTAATATACTCCATTGTGCTGCTAAGTTTTTACATTGTTGTTTATGAGGGCAATTATCATCTGGTAAAAGAATAGAGCAAGAGTCGCTGGGGAAAGAATCACACACGTCACCAGCGCCATCACTATCAGTGTCTGTTTGATTAGTGTTAGGAATTGCGATACAATTGTCTGCGCAAGTACTATAGGGAGCGGCATGAATTTTCGGATTACAGGGAGTATTTTTTGTTGCGCCTAATCCTTCATCAAAGACAGTGTCTAGATCAGTATCTTTTCTAGATCCTCCAACACTACCGCCATCAGAGCAACACAAGTCATAATCATAAGTACCACATGCGCTGACATGAGCGTTGGTTTCACCGGAAAGTGAAGCGACGCATCGCCAGGTTTGTCCTAAGCTAGAACATTGTCCTTTTGGTTTGACGTCACATTGAAGATTGCCAAAGCAAATAGAAGTCGGATAATTACCTGCTCCATTTTTCTTTTCGACGTGGGCGTTGCTGTCAGCGGAAAGTCGAGCTACAAAATTATTGGTATTGCAAGCTCTGTTCGTCGATCCTTGACCATCCCAACAAACAGCATAGCCATAAGTGGTGTCCGTCGCAACTGCTGCATGGGCGTTACCATCATGAGACACTTTAAACAAAATGTGATCAGCAGGACAAGTTTGAACAGTAGTGATAGCCGCGCCGGTTGGAGAAAAGGAGCCAAAAGAAAGATCGTGGTCAGAAAACGAAGTAGAGAGATATCCAGCCAATAAAACAAGGAAAACTGGACCTATAACTCGGAGCTCTAAACGCATGTAGATAACCTCTTTGTAAATCAGAAGTAGCGTTCAGTCATTTATAAAGCTTGTGTAAAAAAAGGCCAAAAAAGGGAAAAAACAAAGGAAAAAATCAGCACAATATTTATAAAGCCTCAACACAAAAAATGAGGTATGAGCAAGCGCATAGGCGGTTTTAGGAGAAAAACGAGACATAAGCTCAAGAAATCTCCAAGAACCAAAGGAAAAATCAGTATCAGGAAGTATTTGCAAGGATTCAAAGTAGGCGACTATGTCAATTTAAGCGCTGAACCTGCTGTCCAAACAGGTATGTATCTGCCTCGTTTCCATGGTCGCACAGCGATAGTCGTCGGTAAGCAAGGAGACTGTTACAAAGTGCAGATCGAGGATGGTAGCTTGAAAAAAATGCTCATCGTACATCCTATCCATTTGCAAGGAGCAAAATAACATGGCTGAAATTGAGATTACCAACGAAAAATCATTGACACTCACAGAAGTTAAGGAGATGTTAGTAGGCATCAAGAAAAATACAGAATTAGGATTCCGCGCGAACAAAAGCATGGACTATGTAGAGCTCTTCGCGAAGCAAAAGCCAAGTGAAGCCGCGGAAGTGAAGAAAAAGCTCGAAGAACTTAATATCATGCGTCTCAAAGACAAAGTCATTGCGAAGATTGTTGACTTGCAACCAACAGACGCGGAAAGTTTGAAGATGATTTTGGCGACAGAAAACATCACAGTAAAACAAGAAGACCTCGGAAAGATTTTAGAATGCTTAAAATAACTAACACTCAACAACTAGAAGAACAGGACCGTGGAAAAAATGGAAAAACGACAATCACGAGAAGAGAAAGTAATCGTGCTAGACTTTTTGCCAAATGGATATCCATTCGACACGCGCCCCGCGCATATGAAAACGCCTATTGTGCAAGCGGTTGGTAAAGAGCACTTCGTTCTCCTAGAATTAGTGCCTAAAAAAGGCGTTTTCTTGCAGCCCAATGAAGAAGTCTATATTGGCGAAGGCAAGCGGGACAAAATTCATCACATCACGGGAAAGCTCTCTTTCGACAAACTCACGCATACTGCCCAATCCTCATTACAAGAATTCATTAGTGAGCAAGTCCAGCTAAACCAGAAGAAGTTCATTGATTTTTTCAATACTGCTGGTCCCATAAACATGCGTCGCCATCAGATGGAATTAATCCCTGGTATCGGGAAAAAGCATATGTGGGAAATCATCGAAGAGCGAAAAGTCAAGCCCTTTGAAAGCTTCGAAGATATGCGAAAAAGAGTCAAGCTCCTGCCTGATCCAAAAAAAGCGGTTATCAAGCGTATTTTAGAAGAAATTAAAGGCGAGGAGAAGTACGTGCTCTTTGTTGGTGCGTAAAGAAGCGCTAAAATCAGGCTAAAGGAGAAAGGTTTTTAAAGCCATTTTTATCCCACAAATACATGGCTGACTTTAAAGAATTAATTCGCATTGCGAATACTGATATTTACGGTAAAAAGCAACTCTATTACGGCTTAACAGATATCTATGGTGTCAGTTTTAGTTTTTCAAACGCGCTTTGTCAGACGCTCAACTTGGACAAAAGAAGAAAAATTGGTTCTCTCAATGAAAAAGAAATCAAAGACATAGAAACTAGTATTAGTCACCCAGAAAAGATTCCCTCATGGTTAAGAAATCGAAGAAAAGAAAATGAAACTGGCGCGGACATTCATGCCATTGGTTCAAATTTACGATTGGCGCAAGAGTTTGATATTCGACGCCTGAAAAAGATCAGAAGTTATCGCGGTATCCGTCACGGACTAGGTCTACCGGTACGTGGTCAAAGTACGAAAGCGCATTTCAGGCACGGAAAAGCTGTTGGTGTCATAAAGAAAGCCACTAAGATCGCCGCCGCGAAAGCGGACACAGGCAAGAAAGACAGAGGAAAGAAGTAATATGGGAGATCCTAGAAAAATCCGCGCTAAGTATTCTGGTCCATCGCATCCGTGGCAGCGTAAGCGTATTGAGGATGAAAAGAAAATCTCAAGGAATTTTGGTCTAAAAAACAAAAAAGAAATCTGGAAGATACAATCAATGTTGCGTAGTTTCAAGGCGCAAGCCAAGGGATTGATTGCTCGTACTGATGCTCAGGGAAAAAAAGAGGAGGAAGCCTTGCTCGCCAAACTGCACAACATAGGCATGATTGCCCAAGGGGCTAACCTAGACGCGATTCTCGAGCTCACTCTTGAAGACATGCTTAAGAGGCGTCTCCAAAGTATCGTGTTCGCGCAAAAACTTGGTAATTCCATACGACAGGCGAGACAGTTCATCGTGCACGGTCACATTTCCATCAATGGTATGCTGGTTGATATTCCCTCTTATATCGTCAAGCGTTTGGAAGAAAATACTATCAGATTCAAAGAGACATCCACATTGAAAGATCCTGAACATCCAGAGCGGATAAAAAAGAAAAAAGATAAGCCGCCAAGAGCGAGACAAGAAAGAAAAGGAAGAAGATATGGTAAGAGATAATATGCGTTGGGGTATCGCGTACATTTATTCTAGTTATAACAATACTATTATTCATATTACAGATATCACGGGAGCGGAAACCATCGCGAAAGGTTCTGGTGGTATGATTGTCAAAGCTCACCGTTTGGAAGGATCTCCTACTGCGGCTATGGGCGCGGCGAAGATGGCGGCGGAAATCGCGAAAGAAAAAGGAATAAATGCTATTCATGTAAAAATCAGGGCTCCAGGCGGTCACAATGGTCCTAATAGTCCAGGTCCAGGAGCGCAAGCCGCGGTTCGCGCGTTGTCACGTTCAGGATTACGCATCGGTGTGATTGAAGAAATTACAGCGACGCCAACCGATCGATGTAGAAAAAAGGGAGGAAAGCGGGGCCGCAGAGTATAAACAACAACCATGGATCTCAAAGTCATAAAGAAGGAAAAAGAAAAAATAATGTTCATAGTAAGTGGTATTAACGCGGCGGTAGCCAATGCTATCCGAAGATATGTCTTAGAGCAAGTGCCAACCTTGGCTATCGAGGAAGTTGAGATTAGCAGAAATGATTCTGCGCTCTATGATGAGATGCTCGCGCTGCGTCTCGGGCTTGTGCCTTTAACCACAGATTTGAAATCATACAATCTCAAAGAAGAATGTAAGTGTAAAGGCGCTGGTTGCGCGTCATGTCAATTAGTCTTCACGTTCAAAGGCAAGGGTCCTGGCCCAGTATACTCTGATGCCATTGAAACAAAAGATCCAAAAGTCAAGCCAGCCATTCCAAAATTAGTCATAGCAAAATTATTGAAAGATCAGGAAATCAAAGCTGAAGGTATTATTGTTTTAGGCAATGGAAAAATGCACGCGAAATTCTCTCCTGGTTTAGTAACCTATCGTGGTTATCCTTCTATCAAGGCTGGAAAAAACGCGAATATCAAGAAAGCCATCGAGGATTGCGAGGGTGTTCTTGTCGCCAAAGGTTCCAGTGTGGAAATCAAAGACATCACGCGATGGAACGAGGGATATGAAGAGCTCTGTGAGCGTAATGGTCTAGAAATAGAATACAGTGATGAAGAGTTTATATTCACAGCGGAAACTTGGGGTCAATTATCCATCAAAGAAATGCTTGTACAAGCGATGAAGATTTTCGATGAAAAATTAGAGGAGTTTAACAAGCTTATAAAAAAGCTTAAATAACCGTATAAAAGCATCCTAATTATGCGGGTATGCCGGAGCGGTCAAACGGGCTAGAAAGTTCAAAAGACTTGGCCAACTTGAGGTGCTAGTGGCTTAGTGCCTGCGCAGGTTCGATTCCTGTTACCCGCATTTCATATTCAACCATGGCAAAACGTACAGGACCAACAAACCCAAACTTGAAGCGATTGATTCGCGCTTTGAAAACTGCTTCCAATAAGGAAGGCGTTGATATTTGGGAGAAGGTCGCGACAGAATTGGAAAGACAAACTCGTTCACGACGCGAAGTGAACATGACAAGGCTCAATCGCGTTACCAACGCGAAAGAAGTTGTTGTAGTCCCTGGAAAAGTCTTGGCAACTGGCGACATGGATCATGATATAACAGTCGCGGCCTGGAATTTTTCTGAAGCGGCAAAGAAAAAAGTCAAGGCGATCTCAATCGAAGAGTTGCTCAAGCAAAATCCAAAAGGAAAAAACGTAAAGGTAGTATGTTAAAATGGAAGCAAAAACATTAGATGAATTAAAAGCTCTCACAGTAGACATTCTTCAAGTACACGGAGATCAATCACAGTCTAAATTAGAGATGAGTCTCCGCGGACGAAGTCAACTAGAAGTTGCTCATGCTTTACTGAGATCTGAAGTACAGGAAGTGTTAACTGCGGCAGTAGATGATGGCTTAATAACACAATATAAAGAAGGAGAAGAAGTAAGATACAGGATTCTTAAACCATGATCATCGACGCGACAGATTTGGTATTGGGAAGAATGGCGGCGCAAGTAGCGAAGCGCGCTATCCTCGGCGAAGAGATTTCAATTATCAACTCAGAAAACGCGGTCATCACTGGCGATAAAAAAAGAATACTAGAGAAATATCGTCATCGACAAGTCTATCGTGGTCAGCCAAAAACTGGTCCTTTCTTCTACACCAAAGAAAGTTTATTTGTCAAGCGCGCTATCAGAGGTATGCTCCCTTACAAGAGAGGAAAAGGAAGAGACGCTCTCAAAAGAATAAAATGTTACATCGGCGTTCCTCTAGAATTCAAGGACAAAAAAACAGAAGAGTTATCTGGTGTCCACGTCAGTAAAATGCAAAATCTTAAATACATTTCAGTGAAGGAGTTATGTCACCTCTTAGGTCGTGTTAATCCCGTTGAACAATGAGTAAAACTACCCACACCTCTGGAAAGCGAAAGCGCGCCATAGCTCGTGCTACTTTTGCTGAAGGAAAAGGCATTGTTCGTGTCAATCATCAGTTGTTAGAAACCTACGAACCAAGAATGGCGAGAATGCGCATCATGGAACCATTATTGTTGGGCGCGGAAGTCGCGAAAAAAGTAGACATTGATGTCAATGTAGTTGGTGGCGGCCAGCAAGGACAAGCCGACGCAGTTCGTTTAGCTATCGCAAAAGGACTAGTGCAATTCTCTAAGAGCAAGCAATTACGACAGGACTTTCTAGCGTATGATCGTCAGCTTTTGGTTGCCGATATTAGAAGGGGCGAAGCATCAAAACCGAACGATTCTAAGCCACGTGCCGCCAGACAGAAGTCGTATCGATAGAGTAGTAACAAACTATTTCAATTTGTTCTTATATGCTCTATTATTGTTACCAATTAAATGCGTGTATCCCAAATGCTCAACAGGTGCATAAACTAGTGAGAAGAAAGTCATCATCGCTGAGTCAATCGCTTCTTCTTTTCTTTTTCTGGCACGTCTAGATAATTCTCGGATGAAACCACGTTTTCTCCAGACTCTATCTCAAGCTTTTTTCGTGCGTCTCCAGCTATGGTTCCACCTTTTCGTGCAGCATCTTTATTCTCCATAAATCCCTGAGCATTTTTGCTTCTAGTAATCTTGGTCGTAGACGCTTCCCCGAGCATGGTAAAAATTAATTCCAGGTCATCCATGTGATCCCTTAGATTTTCTCTCTCAATGCCCTTAAAATTCTTGTATTCTTCCACAGTCTTGCCAAACGTTGCCTTGCTTATTTCGTTGGTCAGAATGGCATATTCCTTGTTTTCCTGGACTCCTCTCTGCTTCCATTCGTCCGTAAGCTCCTGTCTGACCGCAATGCCTCTTACACGCTTTTCAATCCATTCTTCGAAGTAACCTTTTGCTCTGTAGAGTGCTTTCATCCGTTGTTGTGCCAGTTCCGGATTTTCTATCTCTTGGATGCGTTCATACCCTACTTTTGCCAGCCAGAGTTTGAAGGGTTCTGCTTTTCTTGAAGGAATAGATTGAATAATTCTGAAAAGTGCTTCTGTGTTTGCGCAGTCAGTTTCATAACTTTTACCATCTGCAGAAGGCAATTTCAGTTGTACACAAAATGTGGACAACTCAATTCCATGTTCAGCTTCCCTTGTTTTAAGCATACTCCAATAGTTTCTTGGGTTATTGCTGTCAGTTAAGGCAAAAATAACATCAACAACGGAAAACCACCATTCATCCTTATGCAATGTTCTTCTGATCTCTTTTCCTTCGAATAAAGCAAATTTGTTGGTCATGGATGTTGTCTATGGCTCGTTCTTTATAAATACTCTGGGGCACTTTGAGAAGTTAACTACTTTTTTAAAATATATTTAGAAGTTTTCCAATATTTCCGTAAGATTTCCAACTTTTTTCACTTAAAAAAGAATTTATTGCTAAATATCCGCAAGAGCTTCGCTTTCATACGTTGATTATTCGGCTTTTTCTCAGCAAGATATATTTGTTTGAGTACTTTCTCCTTCTTATGAATTCAAGAAATAATCATATCATCTTAAAGCAACCATATAATCATTTAATTACGACTATAGGGCAGATCCTCGAAGAAGGTAGAAGAAAAGCGTTACAGTCTGTCAATCAGATTTTGGTAAAAACCTATTGGGAGATTGGCAAGCAGATTGTTGAATTTGAGCAGCGAGGAGGAGAGAAAGCAGAATATGGAAGTAGACTACTTGAGCGATTAACACGAGATCTGAAGTTAAGGTACGGAAAAGGATTTAACATAAGAAATCTCTATTTAATGAGAAAATTTTATTTAGGCTATAAGAATTTGCAGACACTGTCTGCAGAATTGTCCTGGAGTCATTATGTCGAGCTGATAGGTCTAGAAGAAGAACTAGCAAGAACATTCTATGAAAAGCAGTCTATCAAGGAAAGGTGGAGCGTACGCGAACTTAAACGGCAGATTACAGCAATGACGTTTCACAGGATAGCCTTGAGCAGGGATAAGAAAGGTGTTTTAGAGTCTTTAAGTGATGGTGAAGAGCATGCTTATGGCGATATAGAAAGAAAAGCTAATACAAACTGGCAGACAGTAAGAGACCATTGTAAAGATTTAGAGCTTTTTTGGGCTGTTGTTATTGCTGGTAATAAAGTGAAGATAACAAAGCAAAGAAGAGAGATTTTGAAGAAGTTGTAGTCATCTACAAGCAAAGCATTATTATCATTGGTTCTCAAAAAGTGCGAGTGGTTTCAAATAAGACCACCTTTAGCAAGTATATTCTCTAGTATCTATTAACTTCTCAAACACCCTCACGAGCTATATAAAGAGACAGGAGTTCTAATGGTTATCAACCTGGAGGTGACCCTATGGCGCGCAAAGTATTGAGATTATATCGTGAGAAAGGTCCAGAGTATCCATTGGCTAAGGTCATTGGCGAGGATTTTATTATTATAGGCAAAGAAGAGCTTCTAGTCAAAGAGTGAGACTTTCCCGGGGGGTTGCTCTTCCCCTATTTTTTCTTAAAAAGAGTAAAGCTTATATAGAAAAGATAGTGATTATATGGTGAAAAAGCAGTGAATACCAAACCAGAATATGAGATAGACACTTGCTCTATCATAGTGACTAAACACTTTCGAAATAAGTATCTTAAAAAATGGAATTGGGATGTGATAGATCTCAGAAATGCGATCAAAGAAGCATATCAGGTAGATAAAGTAGGAAAAGAAAAATACGAAGTGTATGTACGAAAAAATGGCTCAAAAAAAATTATTCTTGCGTATCAGCAAATGGAAAAATCAATAATAGTTATTTCAGGAGCGGAAGGAAAATGACCAAATGTCCAGTATGTGAGGAAGGAATCTTAACACCTGTAGAGGATATTATTTCTGAGATTGAGGGGTATTTCTTTATTGAAAAAGGAAAACGTTGCACAAAATGTGGAGAGGAATTTATCGCGGAAGAGCAGTCACAAAAAACAATCACCATAGCGAAAAGATTAGGTATCTGGGGAGAGCCTTTAAAGCTCCATAGAAAATTCAGCAAAAGTGCCCGTGGAACGATGCTACGGATTCCTGCTGATATTGAAAAGACAATGCGGTTGAAAGGAGACGAGAAAGTGCTCATCTCTAAAATAGGGAAAAATAAGTTATTGATTGAAGTTACATAATGGGGGAGTGAATCAAAGATGAGACAAAAGAAAGATCATGGTTACAATAAATACAGAAAGCGAAGAGGAAACACGCAATGAACTATGAAGAATCAAGCTGGGGAGAATTTTGTGAAGTACTAGGAGTTACACCAAGAAATCGCGTCTTAGAATGTTTTATTGAAGGCAGGGAAATGGATTTTAGCAGTGGAAGCATAGCAGAACAAACAGGATTAAACAGGGCAACAACCTACAGAACAATAGAGGAGCTTATCAGCGAAAAATATCTCATTCCATCCAGAAAAATAAGTGGGGCGCAACTCTTTAAACTCAATAAAGAAAAACGAGAAGTCAAAGTCTTACTTGCTATTTTCGACATGATCCTCGACAAGATAGCGGAAGAATATACTCCTAAAGAGCCTATAAACCAAAAAAATCACAAAAAAGAGATCATCCATACAGCATAAAAAATCTAATTCGAAAATCTTCCGAACTTTCCGAAAAACTTCTAAATATACGTTGTAATTGTAGTTAACTTCTCAAAGACCCCTAGAATCTTTATAAATAAAAGTTCAATCATGAATAAATGAATATCAAAAATGACCTTTGTGTAGAAATAAGACCAGAATTTCAAAAAAGAGTATTTAGTGAGCTAATAAAGAAGTATGGGGGATCCACAAATCTTTCAAAAGTTTTACCTAAATCCGCTTCTATGTTACGAAATTATAAACAATGTAGAAGTAGAAATATCTCTTTATCAATATTAACGGAAGCAATAAATTTAGCAGGAATAGCAAAAGAAGAATTGGAAAAGAATATAATCCGGAAGTTCTCAAAGAATGAAGAAATAGAGAGAATTTTAAAAGAAGGAAGAGAAATTAGAAAAGCAAAGATAAAAGAATTGTTTAACAGTAATGTCTTACTTAACGAGATTCTTAAAGAGAATGAAAATGGCTTAGAGTTAGACATAGTGGGATGGTTCAGTAAAACAAATTGGCTCAATAAGATAAAAAAACAGGTTGGAATAATTAGGAATATAAGAGAAATAAAAAGAGATAGGGAGTTAGTTATACAATATGAAGTCTATAATAAAAGAACTATAAAATTTGAAAAACATATTATTGTTTTACCTGAAAAAATGAAGATCGATGAGGATTTTCTGTATTTTTTAGGTTTGAGATATGGTGATGGCTCAAATGGTGCTAGAGTAGGAATTGTAAACAAGAATATTAATCTTATAGAATGGACTGCAAATTTTTTAAGAAGGATAATGCCTAAAAATAAGGTGCGTGGCGACATTTATGTCTATAAAAAAGAAGTATTCATGTTTTTAGATAAATTAAAAGCCGATATGGAAAATATAGTAGATTATCTAGGAATTTATGATCTTACAAACAAAGAGAGAAAAGGAGTATATGTGCTATATGTATACCTCACAAATGAGTTCTTCAATAGGATATATAATAATATTGTAGAACAAATGGATATTCTTTTTAAAAAATTAAATATTCAACAAAAAGGAGCATTTTTAGCTGGGTTTTTTGACGCTGAAGGTAATGTAAATAAAAGAGATAAGAATTTTAGATGGAGCCAAAAAACACCGCATAAAGTAAAAATGATAAAAGATTTATTAAAAAAAGAAGGATATCATTTAAGATATGATGGATCTAATTTAATCATAGGTCATAAAAAAGAAATATGGAAGGAAGATTTAGAGAGATTTAAAGAACAAGTACTGCCCCATATAAAGCATCCAGACAAAAGAAAAGAAGCCAAGGAGTTATTAGAAGGATATTACGTAATGGATACTTATAAAAAAATAGCTAAAATAATTCAGAAAAATGAGGGAATTAATAGTCAACAGATAGCGCAGGTAGCAAAGAGAATGAGGTGTCATAGAGAGCTTACAGCCCTCACAGAAGCAGGTTTCCTTGTTAGAACGAGAAAAAGGGTTGACGAAAGCTTTAAATACGGTATAACGGAGAAAGGATATCAATGGATAACTAGGAGTGATTAAAATCATTATACCTCTAAGGTGCTTTTCTTGTGCCAAGCCAGTAGCCCATTTATGGGAATCCTTTAATGAGCGAGTAGCCAAAGGCGAAGAAAAAATGAAAATCATGACGGACTTGGGTCTGACGCGATACTGTTGCCGAGCCTTATTCTTGGGTCATGTTGACTTGATTGATATTGCTTCTCGTTTTAAGAAAGCTTAAGTAAAGCTTTTATAGACCGAATTCTAATGCAATCATATGGATAAGGTAGAGACAAGTTCTAAAAAAAGCACCTCACGTTTTAAACAATATAAATATCTCGGGATAATAACTGCGTTGTATATCACTTTTCAATTAGTGTCTGATATTACTGCTGGAAAAATTGTTCAATTGGGAATGTTTACAGTTTCTGCCGCAGTATTATACTTTCCATTTACCTATATTTTCGCAGACGTTCTCACAGAAGTATATGGTTATGCGAAAGCAAGAAGTGTAGTATGGATGGTCTTTTTCAGTTCTGTAATAGCGTGAATAATTTATACAATTGTTGTTGCTCTACCTCCAGCACTTGGCTTTGATGCAAACGACGCATATGCAAGAGTATTAGGACAAGTTCCAAGAATTCTTATTGGTGGCTGGATTGCTATTTGGGCAGGTGGGATAATTAATGATTATACATTAGCAAAAATGAAAATTCGGACGAAAGGTAGATATTTATGGACACGAACGATAACTTCTACGATATTAGGGGAAGGAGCTAACACAGTGTTATTCTATGTGATTGCTTTATATGCAGTTATTCCTACAACCTTACTGATAGCCTCTATACTCTCTGGTTGGTTTATTAAAGTCCTAGTAGAGATCATCATGACTCCGGTAACTTATTACGTTGTTCGAAAACTCAAGAAAGCTGAGAATGAAGACCACTATGACTATGATACGAATTTTAATCCATTGATAATAAAATCACAATAAAATCAAGAGCATTATTTCTTTAGAGATGATGAAATCACTGCGCCAGGACCTGCAACAAGAAGAGAATCAAGTGATGGTGTTGACCAGTCGTGACCGCTAGTTTCTTTATGAAGAGTAATCAACGGATTTACTAGTCCTATATGATTTGGTACTAACTGAATATCTAAAGTTTCAGAAATATCATAGCCTCCAAGTCTATCATGAGCTACACAAATGCGAGCAGGTCCATTATCAAACTGAAATCTATATACAACTGTTTCTCGATCTGCTTTGCGAGGTATAGATGGAAATTCCGTCATAAAGAGAAGGCGGCGAAAATCTGGAGGATCTTGTCTATAATGTAAAGAGTGAGACTCTCTTACAGTTTGAGTAACTTGTGCATAATCAAAAAGTTTCCATATTTTATTTCTTTGATTTATACCCAAAAAACCACTTTCTGTTAAGTAAACATTACCAAAATAGTAACCGTCACCAACAACTACAAGATGTTGACCAGATTTTGGAAAATTTAAGCAAACCGCACTCAAAAGAGGGCTCGGTATGCGTGATGTTCGTTCTCCGGTATTATTCGCGGTCGGCATAACTGCATTCATATACCATGGAAATTGATCAATATCACAATAAGTTAGAGGTCTCCCGTCTAAAGTTTCTGATTCCTTCATAGTAAATTTAGTTGGGGGTGGTTGCATATAGCTATATTTTACAAGAGAAATATTTAAAGGTATGGGTAAAAAAGTTATGATAAAGAAGTGACAAACATATCTTTTTAAATTCCAATCGTTTCTCTCCCTATAAAAATGAGAGATGATGTTTGGTTACAGACTAGATTTGAACAGATTTGGCTATTGTTCTTTCCAGAAGTAGAAAAAAAGAATGTCTTTATTCGCTGGAAAGGAACCTGGAAAAATAAGTTTGGTCATATAAAAAAGACAAGCAAAGGAAGTGAAATCGCCATCAATAGGTTATTCAAAGATCTAAGAGTTCCAGAAGACATTATCAAATTGACTATCGCTCACGAAATCGTCCATTACATGCACGGTTTCCACTCCCACTTGCCAAAGTTATACAATCATCCGCATAAAGGCGGCGTCGTAGATAAAGTCTTAATCCAGAAAGGATTCTCTTACGCGCTAAAGCAGGAAAAACCTTGGTACAAAAACGAATGGTTGCCATTGTACAAAGAGCTTTGCCCAGAAAAAGCGTTGCCTCGTCCAAGAATCACCAGACGTCGTTCTATGTGGTCAGTGTTATTTAAATGAGTCTTATAATGAAATATCCAACCATACTCAGTCTACAAGAAGGAGATCAAGTCACCATAAATAAGAAAACCTATGAAGTGATGAAGTGTGGCGATGATTGTCTCTTTATACCTGATAAAAATGACTTGCAACCAATAGACTTTGCAGAACTCAGAAAGATAAAAAAGAGTACAGAAAAAGCAACTCATGATTTGCGGTATTATCAAAATACAAAAGAATATGTGCTCTTTAAAATAGAATACAAGAAAAATGAGAAGTTGGGAGATCCCTCTTATAAGAGATTGTTTATCTTTGACAAAAATATAGAGAAGAAAGACATAAAAATAAAAAAAATTACCTAAATAATATTCTCGTATGATGCTTGCAGCTAAAACAGCTAATCACTAGTTTTTTGTCTCGTATTCTGACCGTGCAGTTCTTCCCGCTTTGTAAATACTTGTGACAGTGATGACAAAATCTGCGTTTTAAGGAGCGAGGAATAGGTGTGCGGTACTTCATGCTCAATCGTCTTGCCAAATGAATGTACTTATCGCTGCGTTCAGGATGTAAAGGGAAAGCCTTCGATGCTTCGTCAAAAAGCTGCTGAATACGGGTTACAACAAGAGAAGAGGATTCTGATAGTCGTCGTGCCATAAAAGAAGGAAGGAAAGCTCCTATAAAAAGGTAATGAGCAGTCGAAAACGTTATAAAGAAAAATAAAAGGATAGAGAGACATATGAAAAAAGAAATTATAATTATCTGCGGTATGGTTATGCTCTTGCTAGCGGGCTGTATATCTAATGAATGGAGTAATCGTGAGTATAGTTTTGCCCAGGGATTTGTAGAGCTGACTGAACTAGACAAGGAATTCAACGCGTCATTCAAGGATGAGCGGCTAAATGTAACTATGGTTCCTCTAGAAAACATAGATGCTTTGCTAGCCAGTCATGAGGAAATGAAGAGTAATATAGAGAAGACTAAAGACAGTCAGGACAAAAAAGCGCTCTTAAAATTCATAGACATAAGAAAAAATATGGTCCTTGCTGAAAAAAACTTCCAGCTGGCGGAAAATATTGGTCCGATTGGGTTGGTAAGAGATGGCTTCGGATGTGGAGAGGCGAAGTATATTCTTGACGCAAGCTATTATTATAATGAGACATTCACGTACGCTCGAAAAGCGCAATTTGACTTAGATGATCTCCTCTATGAGTATAGGGAGCTCCCGCGGGTGCACGAGCTTGTTGGAGTCAATAAAAACAAGACAGCCTTCTATAAATCAGCCTTAGACGACGTTAGGAAAATCGTGGACACAAATCTGGATGCTCTCCAAAAGAATTGTAAGATCAAAGTAGTGACAAAATAGGCGAAAAGTTTATAGATTGTGTTCAAGGTCTTGCAAAGCAACGGGGGGTCGAAAACCATGCAATACAAAGAGAAAGATGGTAAAACACTTTATGGATTTAGCCAGGAAAATTTAGAAAGAACTAATAGAGAAATCAGAAGAACAAACAAGTATCTGCAGTTGCTGATTATTCTCGCGGTTTTAGTGATAGTCATGTTCGTGGCGGGAATATTCTGGCTGGAACTAAATGATATTATCACCAAGCTAATCTATAACTAATTCTTTTTTTTATGTATGAGAAGAAAAAAGTGATGAACAGCGAATCAGGGTTCCCGCTCGAGTAGAGCAGTACAGTCTGAAACGTGGGTCTGCTTGACTTCTGAGATCGAAACGAGATCAGGTAGGACCAAACCGCTATGACCGTTCATCGAAGTAAATGCTTCCAGAAGGGTTTTATAAAGCTTTCGAAAAATGCGAACATGATTTAAGAGAAAAGCGTCTGAGTTGCAGGTTTTAAGGGCACAGCATAGTCACCAATAAGACGTGGTGCGTCTGATCCAAAAAAAATAATTAACTTTTCTAGTGTAGCTTCAGAACAGCCGTCTAATCTAATAGCGATGCGTTCATCAATCGTCTCATCTGCTGGTTGTACAGGTTTGTCAATGCCTTGCTCAGAAAGCCAAGCGGGTGATTGTTCTGATAAAAGTTGTTCAGCAAGGGGATGATAAATGGGAGACGCTTCAATGCGATCTACACGATCTTTTGTTGCGTGATAAACACGTTGAAAGACGCTATGGATTTGTTCTCTTGACGCTGTTAAAGGACGTATTTTTGAGTCAGGACCATAGAGGTTAGCTAAGAGTTGGCGTTTTCGAGCGAGCTGATGATCAGGGGTGTTGTCAGGAGAAACATCTCGTGCGCTGTCTAAAAAAGTACGTTCTCTCATATAGGCTTGAAAAGTGTAAGGTTTGGATGCTCGTGCCATGGAGAAAGTAAGGGTAAACTACTATTTAAAGCTTACTATGATAGTAACTGAAAAGTAGTAAACTTAAAGCAATTTCAGTGATTTCGTCACTTTGTCTATTTTCTCATCACTATCTGGTCCAATACCTAGGCAAGTAGTCGTTGGTTCCTTAAAAAAAGTATGTCCAGCGTCCGTAATCAATTTAGCAACTAATTTTTCTTTCTTCGCGAGTTGCGAATAGTGTCGTAGTTCTGTTTCATCTTTCACTTTGAGCACAATTTTTTTCATGCCTTCATCTCGCCAAGCGTCGACTTTAGCAGGAGAAGAGGCAAGCACGGCGTCTACAGAAGCGTGAGCAACTTGTGTAGCCAGCTTTCCCTTGTCCATCTTAAGATCTTGTCTTACTAAAATAACTTGCTTCATGGTCTATGTCTTTTCTTTTGTCGTCGCTCTTTGACATGAATCTTGCCTTGCTTCTGGCCTTCAGTTTTGAAGCGTCGTTTGACTTCGCTCTCAAGCTTTTTCATTACCTTATGTGTGGCGATAGTGACATCCCAGTCAAAAGCATGCGCGGATAACAGATAGCTTGGTCCTTCTAGTCGTGCGTGAAATGAATATTTGCATCGTTCTCCAGCCTTGTCATACTTCTTGCCGTAAAACGCTACAGAGCTGTTGCGAATGTCTCTATGGAGTTTGTCAATATAGGGCAAGACAATGGTTTTTATCCTGCTCACTTCAGTTGCGTCAAAAGTTCGTAAGTTAATAAATCGGACATCCGCCATAAGAACCACCTCCAAATAAGTAAAAGAAATAGTCGCTTTTATAGTTTTCTATAATCCAGACTAGTAATTGCGAAAATACAGTTCAACTAAGAGACGTTAAGTTAATGGCTTAAAGTAGCTCTCTGTCGCGTCTACGGTCACAGATTCTAAGTCGAATGCGGTAAAATTATAAATATGCGTTATGTTTGATATTCTGAAAAGAAATCAATAGAATGTCATCTCTAGTCTCATAAGCTTTGGTGAACTTCTTGTCATCCGTCAGCAAGATATTGCAGTTCTTATGCAAGCTACTGACAACATCTAAAGAAATATCTCCCACTTCCCATTGGAAAAGAAATGACGCATGATCTATAATATTATCCTTTCCTGTAGGATACTCTTGCATCTGCTGTAGAGGAGTATGAAGAAATTCTTTGAGATTTTCCAAGAGTTGCTGTAAGGCAAATTTATCAGAGTAAATATTTTCAACATCAGTCTGAATATGTCTTATGAGCTCATGAAAGATATGGGGTGTTAGCACAAAATGCGTTTGATCTTTCTTAAATAGGTGAATAATTTTTAGGAGAAGCTGATAGTCATCCAAAGTATAATGGAATAAATCTAGAAGGTGAGTTCCTTCTTTGCTGTCAAAGCTCCCGATAAGATACAAAAATAAAGGTCCTGTATCAAACACAACATCCTGTCGTAAGAATCTGCCATAAGTAGCGAAAAACTGTTGATGTTGAAGTGCTTGTTGCAAGTCAAAGATCATAGTTACTTTTGTTCTTTAACCTCTAATATCATGCCATCCTTAACATTGACCTTGACAAAATAATGAAGCGGTTTTGATTGCCCAGGTGAAGTAAAAAAGCTGCAGTCTACTTTCCATACCATGGGATCGGTGTTCTTTTCAACATTCTCTATTTTAAACATGAGCATCCAATTACCATGAATCTCCATAAAATAATCCCTAACTAATTGTGTTGCTTTTCGAGCGTCGATATCATTGGTTGTGGTCATGGTTTGCATACATTTTTTCCTCGTAGGATACATGAAAGAAAGTAGTCTTTAAATAATTTGCTGTGATTTTTCCGTAAAATTTACGAAAACATCTAAAAATGGTAAAAATCATCTAGATCTAGAAACACCAATCCTCGCGCAATAGTTATTCACAGGACACTTCGAGCACCAAGGAGAGATAGGCTTGCAGATATTCTGTCCAAATTGCACAAACATATCATTAAGGTCTTTCCAGTAGTGCTTTGGAACGATTTTTTTTAACGCTTCTTCAGTCAATTCTGGCAATGTAGTTTCTACCCATCCCAAACGATTAGATAAACGATGCACATGCGTATCAGTAGGAATATGCTCATGAATCCCATGGCCGTAAACCATAGTAATAGCGGCGGTTTTTGGTCCAACACCGGGTAATGCTAGCAGTCCTTCATGAGTCTTAGGCACTTGTCCATGATGTTCCTCTAAAAGAATCTTGCAAATCTTTTGAATAGTCTTTGCTTTAGTCTTGTAAAATCCAGCGGGATAAATCGCTTGTGCAATGTGTTGTGTATCTAGTCGTAAAAGTCCTTGAGGAGTGTCTGCTAAAGCAAAAAGTCGTTGCGAGGCGGGTCCAGTAACTTCATCTTTCGTTCGTAAACTAATGAGACAAGAAATTAACACGTGAAAGGGAGTTTGATAATGCGCTTGTATGTCCATCAGCGCGGTATTCTGAAACTCTTGTTTATGGCTAAGCAGTGTTTTCATAATCAGGTCTATCTGCGATACTTTCATTTGAAAATCTCTCCAGTTTCATTGCTCCAAAATAATAAGTCTAAGGCGTCCATCGAAATATTAATAGTTTTTGAAAAATGTTGAAATGCTTGTTCAATCTCTAGATAACGTCTCACGGTTAAAGTCTTCGGAAGTTCTTTGATAATTTTATGTTGCACCAGATTTTTCAAGATATGTCGATCCAGAATAGCTAAATTTCTATGGCCAATATTCCGTAAAAAGTGAGAAGCCTCTTTATAGCCATAACCATTAACATTTTCAGCAAGCCATTCCCTAAGAACAAAAGAATCTTTAAGTGAACTAAGTTGTTCTAACACTTGAGGGTAAATCTTTTTCCCTGCCAATAAATACTTGTTTTTATGATGATGAAATCGCATATCTTGAATATGGGCATGAGGATCAAAAGATTTGTTCTTGAAATCATGTGCTTGCAGGATCTTAACTTTCTCCCAGCAGAATTTTCCTTTGGATTGGGGAGTCAACAGGCAAAAACAGAACTCATAAAAGATATCAGTAGCGGAAAGACGTGAGAAAGAAGTAAGTCGTGCTTCTATAGCTTCTTGTTTCGCTTTATAGGCTTGAGATAAAACGTGCATAAAAGAATCAAAAGAGAAAGGAATTAAGAACTTTTCTATGCTCTGGCTTTGAGCTTGGGGCATTCCTCTTTCATGGTGGAGAAAACAAGCTTCAACTTGCGGAAATACTCGGTTCTCTCTTCCAGTAGATCTTCGACAGAGGCAACATCTTCTTCTTCATCATCAACGTCTCTGCGTAGACGATCAACGGCGTGATCATCTCCTTTTTGTTGTGCTGTGGTTAGAGCGGATTGTACCTTTTGTAAATCCCTCTCTTCTTCTGCAAGCTCTTGTTCAATCTCATCCAAGTCATCTTCTGTTTGGTCCAGAATTTCGCGATAGTCAACAATGAAATCGTCGCAGTTGGTTGCCGTAAGTTCGCTGAAATTAAAAATACCTCCGCCTCGTGCAATTAAACGTGGGTCAAGAACCTGTATCTTTGGATCTAGGAGATGAGATTCATTTTCAGAAAAAGTTTGATTAGTAATATTCTGTGTAATGGTTTCTGAAAGATTCTCTGGAGAAGGAGGAGAAGAGACACACCCAACTAAGAGAAACACCAAAATGCCAAGAAGAAAAAAACGCTCAGTCATGGAAATAAAGAAGAGTAGAAAGATATAAAGCTTACTTTCCCAGGGTTTTCTGTCCTGGTTTCCATTCTATAGGGCATAATTCGCCAGTTTGTAGTCCTTGCAGGACACGTAAAGTCTCATCGATGCTCCTGCCTACGTTGAGGTCAGAAACAACGAAATAGCGCAACACACCTTTAGGATCAATGATAAACGTTCCTCGGTGAGCCTTGCCTTCATCTTCTTTCAAAACATTAAAGTAACGGCTGATGGTATGAGCTGTATCTGCCAAGACAGGATAGTTCACTTCTTTAAGATCTCGTTCAAACCAAGCTTTATGGGAATGCTCGCTGTCCGTGCTTGCTCCAATAATGACTGTCTTTAATTTAGTAAATTCGTGTTCTTTTTGTGCGAATCCACGTATTTCTGTTGGGCAGACAAATGTAAAGTCTCTTGGATAAAAGAAGAGGACAACCCATTTTCCTTTGTAATCACTAAGGTGTATTTTTTTGAAGTGTCCTGCGTGATATGCCATGCAAGTAAAGTTTTCAATAGTTTCGCCGACTTGTACCATGTGTAGAGTTCTCCTTACTAGAAAAGTAAATATTCATTATATAAAGATTGCTACTCGATTCGTGGCAATCGCACATATCTGAAATAGAACGCTAAGACTAAGACGAACAACACGAGAGGAATACGCAGCCATGCTGTCATCAAGATGCTTCTCGTCGTAGGTATAAGAGGTGCTTGTTCTTTATAGCCTGCTTCAGGATGAAGAGTCAATGGTCCTTGAGGTTCTTCTTTAGGTTCTGTAAGTGTAGGAATAGTATTGCGGATGAGTCTGCTGAATGTTAGTATTGCTCTATTGGTCTGCAAGTCTGCATAGAACACAGTAGCGTCGCTCTTACCATTGCCATCGAGATCAATACCTAGTTTCTGGTTGAGAGGAATGCTATAACTATCGTCCGGGAAGAGTAAAACTACATCATCATTTGTAGCCTTGGGCATGCGAACATTATAGTCTTGTCCTTGGTATCGGATAGTGAAGCGTGTTGCTTTCAGGATCGCGACAGTTTGCTGTATATTCGCGTCTAAGTCTACTACGATCCTCTGATCATTGCCTCCACTTCCTCCACCACCGCCTCCGCCGCCTCCACCCCCTTTACCACTACAAGCACCACAGTCTGCTGCGCAGTTATCACATGCTTCATCTAAATTACAATAAGCATCACCACATTGTCCTGGTTGGGTGCCATATTCAGAGAAGCCAGGAGCAGTCATGATATAGTTTCCTGAAGTATAACTGACGCTTTTACAAAGTGAAGCAGGGCATACTTGACCATCTTTCAGAGGAGTTGGAATAGTTGGAGAGGTAAGACCAGAGAACGTAAGCGTCGCTGGTTTGTTGAGCTCTGGATTCGATTGACTATTAAATCCTATGCGATTTGCTTGCATCGTAATAACAGTATCTAAGTCAAGAGCTTGATGCGCTTGTGCGACCACTCTAAGAATAGAGACATCTTGTGCTGTAAATTGAATTCTTCCTATGCCAATAATACCCAAACTTAAATCACGAATCTTTTCAAAGTCATCGAGTTGGGCAAAGTCCGTAGTTAAGCTTGGTGTAAACTTTGCGTATTTCGGATAGGGGCATCCATTTCTTGGGCTGACTGGAATGACTGGGACAGTTACGGGTGTTTTTGGACAGCGATCAATTTGATCTGGAACATCATCGCAGTCCGCGTCTGGCTGGCAGGTGTTGTCTCTGTTCCAGCATAATCCTGTCGGTTGTCCTAGTCTGGTGCAAGTTGGATTTAGTTTGCAATCACGATGAAGAGCGCATGCTTTCGTGTAGTCGCATAAGTAGCCAGCTGGCGCGCAGATAGGTCCACCACAGTCTACATCAGTTTCATGGAGATCTTTTCTGTTGTTCGTGCAATCACTTACTTGTCCTTGAACTGCGTTCAATATGACTTGTCCAGTTTGTTGCGCTGTTGCTGATTGTGCTCGTAAATCGATTGTATATTGTTGGGGAACAGTGACCGCTCCTATCTGTATATTCATGGATAATTGGCATTGGTAAGGTGGAGTGATTGTTGGAGTGCAGCTATTGCCTGATGGGAATGAGGTAGTTATGCCTAAAGGTGGTGTTGCTGTAAGAGTTATAGTTTCTGGTGTAGTAAAGGAGGCACTAGTGAAGGTTACAGTCACAGGTAATTGAGAGTTAGGTATGACTATTGCTGTTGAAGGATTAGGAGTTAAGGTGAAAGTAAAGGGTTGGTTCACTCTGAGTATCGCAGCGTTGGACGGTCTGTTGTCACGATTGATAACAACAATGGAGTAGTCACCTGGAAGAATATTAGGAACAATAGGAGTAATGCGAACCAATTGATGATTTGGCGAAGTCCATAATGCCAGAGAAAGCGGTTGTCCACCAACTAAAATGTTCAATGGATCAAACTCTTGTCCTATAATATCAACGGTATTAATTACATTGTTAATAATCGTGTCTGGATTCAAGCGAATAATTTGTGGTGCTGCAGTTACTGAAAAAGATGCAGCGTTTGATACACGAGTCGAAGTTGGATTGCGAACAATTACTGAATGTGATCCAACACCATAATCGCGTGGCTGGTAAGTGAAACGAATTTCTATCGGTGTTCGTGAAGTGATGCGATTAGCCGGCATAAGTATATTATCAACAAGAACTTCCGCGTTGCTGGCGAAGTATTGTCCAGTGATAATGAAAGGGGTAGTCGCTGCTACATTCGTGGTGCCTGGTTGTAGTTGTAAAATATTTGGAGTTTGTTCTACACAACCACAGACATTCAAGTTGCAGGTTTGTGTTTGACTGCAGCCGCCAACAGTGCTGTCACAGCTTGCTCCGCATACAGGTGGTGGACCTGCCCGACAAAGATAAAGTGATGAGCAAGTGCCTGTAGCGACACAATGATCTCGTCCATCGATGCTGCTTGAACGTGTTGGTCTGTTTGTAGTTTCGCAACCTAGGCACCAGTCACATTGCGCGTTGCCTTCACATGCAGTTGAGCCAGTATATTGGCTGCAGCAGTTTGCTCCACCTACTGAAAGTTGTGTTGTTTGATCTTGACCTGTACGATAAGATTTCGTCGTGTCTACAGAGCAGGTGACTAATTTTGATCCTAGAGAAGATCCCGCGGTACATTTGAAAATTGCCGCGTTATTAATCCATTTATCAAACTGACAGGCGCCCGTACTTTCAGCGAGGGTTGCTTTGATGCTGTTAACAAGAGGAACGCTCGAGAGGCATCCGACTTCCACAGCGCCACTAGGACAAATGCTGGTGGGTTGAACTGCTGCTTGGGTAACTGCTACAGGGCAATCATTGTCGCCATGAACGCTGAATTGAGAGTCATAATCTTGTTCTCCGTCGCAGTCGTTGTCAAGAAGATCAAAACACTCATTAACTAAATTAACTTCAGTCGTTCTATAATCGCTGCTATGCTGTTGATAAGTAGTTGTCGTGCATCCAGGCCATTGTCCATTAGTGCATGTCTCTTGTGCTCCATAGCAGACTCCTCTCTGTTCAGGGCAGAATCGTTGTTGATTATTGTCACAAAGGAAAGTGGTTGCTTGTGCGATGTTAGAGGTGGTTGATTTTCCGACGCTGTTTTCTGCGAAGACGCGATACTCATAGCTGGTTGTTGGTGTTAAGCCTGTATCAAGATAAGATTGAGTATTGGGTGGCAGATTGCTTGCTGCTGGAATAACAGCGAAAGTACCTGAAGGCAAGAGTCTTCTTTCAACTATAAAACGATCTTCATTGTTGGCGTTGTCAGTCCAAGTGAGATCAATTTGTGTTGAGCTCTTCGCTTGTGCTTGTAAATTCGATGGAGCGGTAGGGGGGTTTTGGCCTCCAGTGCTTTTGTATTCATACGCTCCAATATCGTAAGCGCTTCCTTGTGGGCGAGCATTGCCTTCGAAGTCGTCAAAGACCGGCACAGTAAGTCCTGCGTCAATCGCTGGTGAATTCGCTTGGAGATGGAAATCTCTAGCAAGTGGGTTGACCATAAGAGGGTTGCCAATAAAGTTATTGCTTTCAACTATAGGCCCTGAATTTTGTTTGAGATATATATTGGGAGTAAGCGGCGCGTAAATAATATTGTTGTATACTTTGAGAGGATCAATATTGTCTCTAGGATAAGCTAACGTGATGCTTTGACTAGCGTCGCCACGATAAATGAGATTGTTATAAACGGAAATACCTTTTGGAATGGGCGCTGCGCCTTGTTCTACAACGACCGTATAATAATCTCTTTCTCCGCCAGTCGCGTCAAAGAAGTTATTCCTTACAGTAACCTCTTGAGCGGCGATACGCAACGCTTCATCTACCTTCTTGCTGCTAGGCGTGCCATAATTGGCGTAATTTCTATTGCTCTCAAAAATAATATTGGTAAGAACTTCAGGTTTCCAAAGGTCTTGTGGCGCGATTATTGCAGGCCATGGTCCAGAAGTGCCGAAAAGATTGTTTGCGATTATGACATATTGGGTGTGTTGATATGGGCTGGATGGGTAATTGGAAGGTTCAGAATGAAGCTTGAGGGCGTGTCTGTCGCCGCCTGGACGCGAACTGCTGGCGCCGGAAATATCGTTATGCGCTATCACTGCTCTATCGGCGTTCCAGATTCTGACGGCGTGAGAGTCATAGACGTCTCGAACTCGTGTTCCTAAAATCATGAGACGATTAGAGCCAACAAAGACGCCGTCAATATATGCGTTTGATATATCAGAGTCTACAAGAGTCCATGATTCTTGAGGAGCTAACCCAAAATTCCAATAGTTCCCTATGGGTGTGCTAAATCCATCAGTCACTAAGCGCAATTGTAAAACTTGCTGTGATGTCGTACCAGAACCAACCGCGCCGCCACAAGTCGCGCAGGCGGCTCCGTAAATACGCAGGTCGGTAATGCGAGCGTCTGTTGATTTTTCCACAGCGACGGTGGCTGCACTTGCGGGGCTAGATTGATCTATAAAAGGAGCATTTTGATAAATGCCTCGAGCATCAGGGTTTATACCAGTACCATATGCGCCTAAATGAAAAAGATTTATGTTCCACAAATCAAGAATATTCCCTGATGCGACCCACGAATCACCGCGTCGCAAGAGAATACGTTTTTGTGATCCTTTATGGGTATTGAGATCAGCGATGTTGGAAGAGGTTACTTGTTGTGCTCCTGCTGGACATCCAGTAAAGTCTGTTGTTTTAGTAAAGCAAATAGTATTTGTTCCTGAAAAAACAGTGTCTGGATTTTGAACATCAATGGTCACTTGTTTTGTTGCGAGACCTCCTTGAGAATCCTTTACAGTCAATGTTACTGTATATTGTCCAGAAGTCTCAAAGATATGAGCGGCAACACCGCCTTTATCACTATTTTTGCTTTTACTGGAAACTGCCCATCTGCCTGCTGTTCCAGCGACAGGATCTCCAAAGTTCCAAGTGTAGTCAAGTTCATGGAAGGGTCTTGTAGTGACACTTGCTGTCGTTCCTGTAGCGTCAAAGAAAACCGCGAGAGGAGCGACACCACTAACGCGTGAAGGTGTGATGACTGGAATGATCGATCCCTGTGTCACTGTCAATGTTCGCGGATCACTTTCTTGGTTATCAGGATTACGAACGGTGATTTGATAAGTGCCTGCTGGATATCCAAGAGGTATGATTAAATTAATGGTGGTAGTACTCTGTACAGTATAAAATGATTGGGAAATTTCTGAGCCATCTAGGTAAAGTTTAGCGTTAGGGAAATCAAAATTAATGCCAGTGATCGTAACAAGTGATTGTACATTATTGCGGACAGTCGAAGGATCAATAAGATCAATGCGAGGTTTCTGTTGTCCGCTGCCTTGCGAGACTGTTAGTATAAGTGGATCGGAATTTTGCTGGTCAGGATTCCTGACTTTAATGTTATAATCTCCTTGCGGCGTATTTGCTAAGACAGTCATGCGCATGCTAGTTGAAGAAAGATAAGTATAATATGTGGGATCATAAGGAGCATCATTAACTAAAACGACGGCTCCCAGATTAAAGTTTGCTCCTTCTAAAAGAACGTCACGTTGTAATGCGTTGTAAATAGTGGAAGGATTGAGCCTGTCCAGTCGAGGCTTTTGTCCATTGATGGCGGAAACTCCTATGCTCTTAAGAGGAGTGCCAAGAGATCCTGTTGTAGCGCACTGTGGTTGTGGATCTTGATAGATGCTGAAAGTATAGGTGTGCCCTAGTTGGATCCAGTTTATAGGAAGTGATCCGCTCGCTCCGCAGGCGACAAGAAGTTCAGGACCATTATCCATGCTTACGCGAAGTTGCACGCTTCCTGAAACGCTAGCGAGCCAAGTGATTGTGCTCGTGCAAGTTGTTCCAGTAGTGACTATACAGGGGTTTGGAGAAGCGTCAAGCGTATATTGTTGTCCGCCACCTGCCCATTGCATTATATAAGTTGCGAAAGTGCTCAAGGCGAGTGTCTGTTCATCGAGTTTGACAATCTTAACTTGAGCATTTAAAGGGTCTTGAATGTAAAGAAGACCAGCTCCCACTTCTTCTCCCCAGCCTGGGCTAGGATATCCAGGGATAACATAATAGCCAGCCGCGGGAACACCTATATTGTAGAGAGGTGGACCGTCTACGAGCGTGCCGTAATCACGAGTAGCGTAGAAGATAGGACCATGTCCATGCCCCGTATACCAAATCATCTTTAAACCAGTTTGTCCATCCCAAACATGATTGCCTAGCAAAGTTCGCAGTCCTGCTATATCTCCAACAGTCATACATTCATTGTCGGCTGGAGGTTCCCCTCTTCCACCACAAAGTTTAAAGTGAGTGACGAGAACAACAACTCTTCCATCAGGTATAGCCGCTAATTGTCCAGTAAGCCAGGTAAGTGTGAATGGTGAAATGCCTCCCGCTTGTCCTCCAGCGCCATTAACAGTGTTGAAGAATAAATAGTCTATTCCATTAATGGTTGTTCTCTGCGTGTATTCATAGGTATAAGAGTTACAAACATTAGTGCTTAAATAACCAAAATTATATCCGCAAGATTGAGTACCCCCTCCACGACAAACATTCGGGCCTACGCTTGCTCCACACCAGTAACCTAGGGTAGGATCATCATGATTGCCGAAAGTAAAATAAAATTTAAGGAGTCTATTATACTCATAACCAGGTGTAGTCGCGTCTCCGACAAATAATTTTCTCGCTGTTCTCCACATATTAAAGTTGTCTAATGCTGGAACTGACAAAGAGTCATAGACAATGTCTCCTCCATGGATAACTGGATGATCAGGATCTAAAGTGTAAGTAGTGATAATATTATCAAGAATATTTTTAGTGTTTGAATACATGACATGAGTATGCTGACAAACGTTATTTTGAGTTCGAACACAAAATGATGCGGCTTCATTTATACCAAAATGAGTGTCTGCTAAAAGAATCGCCGTAGGCTTAGGTAATTTTTGTACAGTCAAAGAATAAGGAGCTTGTCTTTGAAGGAGTAAACTGCGTCCAAGTACTTGGAGGTTATAAGTTTGTAGAGGGGTAGATAGAGAAGTAAATAAGAGCAAGGTAGAAACACAAGGTGTGGTTGGAGTTGGAGTGCAGGTTGGTTGAGTAAGTTGTGCGGTAACATCTGGAGGGAGATTAGGTGTAGAAAGAGTGACTTCTTCTGAAGTGCCGCTGATGTAAGTTGTAGTTACTGTATAAGGTGGAGTTTGTTGTCCTGGTAGCACAGTGTGAGTAGTAGGGGTAACAGTAATTCTATAGTTGAAATTGGTGGTGCTTGAAAACTCAAAAGTTCCCGCGTCAGGAAGTCCATTGCGAGGCAGATTACGAATGTCTAATAAGGGAGCGAATTGTGCTAGAGCAAAGTCAATGCCTGGGCTATTCGAAAGAGGCAAGAAATTAAATTTTTCAGGAGTAAAACTAGTAGTGTAGCTATTTTGGACATCAGTAAAGCCAGGATTGGCAAAAATATTATTTCTAATCTTTGGTCTGTTGGGATGCTGCATAGCGCCAAAGTCCCAATAATAAATAGGCATAGGTGCTCCTGTACATCCAAAACCAGCGGCGGTATGAGTATTATCGGTCCATCTACAGGTAGCCATTCCAGCTCCATCTCCTGGTTGAGTTGCGCCAGGGACATAGAAAATATTGTTCTCCATGGTTGTCTCAGTAATATCAGGATTGACAATATCAGAAGTATAACTAAACAAGATTGCTGGGGCACCAGTCATGTAAAAAATATTATTATAAAATCGCATATTAAGATTGGTTCTCGGAGGATTACAACGAGGTCTGCAGGAGGGATTAGGTGGTGGGTCAAAACAAACATTTTGTTCACATCCAGGATATGTATATGGAGGATCATAGCAAGGAGTACAAGTTCCAGCTATATCTCTCTGATGAGTAATCATGACTGCGGGGAATGCATTAGGATCTCCACCAACGCCATTTAGTCCAGCTTTAGTCGCGAAAATATTGTTTGCTATAAGCATATTATTATTGCCTGACGCCTGCCATCGCTGTGGATCTGTGTCTTCAAAAAAGGTGAGAGCGCCTTTACCTTCATTAAAAATAAGATTATTTCTAATAATTCCATTTTCTGCGCCATTCTTGATTTCTATGCCCATCTGAGCGGCGCTATGGAAAATATTATTTTCTATAAGAAAGTCCTTTCCGCCGCGCCAATGAATATTATGACCTCTATCTCCTCCACCAGCTTTACCACCACAGAAATAAAATAAACTATTACTAATAATCCATCCAGTGTCAGTTTTTAAATCTGCGGCGCTGGTAGTGTATGAGATTTGATCATTTTTGTAGAGGCAGTGTTCCAAGCCTATATGATGAATAACAGTCTTAAAAAAAGTAATAAAATCTCTATTAGTGCCTATGGGAAGAAACGTGCCCCATTTATCGGCGTTTCTCATCTCAACATTTTTAAAAGTCACATGATCACTTGGTCCACTAATAGAAGCAACCATGCCGCCTCCCTGACCAGGGTCAGCTTCAAATTCAAGACCGTCAAGAATAGTATAAGAAGTTTTTCTCGTAACCGTCATTACGCCAAAGCGATTAGGTTTAAAGATGACTCGTTCTCCAGGATGAGAAATTAAGAGAATAGGTTGTTGCGCGGTGCCTTGAAGACCATCCTGATAAGTACCGCAAGGTTCTTGTGGATCAGTGTTGCATACTCCCTGACTATTACACCCACACCATCTACTGCGACCAGTGGTGTCGAACTGTTCAGGGTAAACTCCCCCGCGATAGACTACAACATCTCCTGGTTGAATAATGAATGGTTGATTTTGAAGTGCGGGTTGCGGTCTGAAACGATAAGGCAGATTGATATTATTTATTTGAGCGGTACGATCATCGCCATTCAAGGAAACAAAGTAAACGTTATTGATTTGGTGAATATATCCTAAATCGTACAAATATGCTTTGAAATTGTTGATATTACTGAAATCACCATATCGTGCAGTAACGCTTGCGGGTGTGTTAAGATTAGGATCATTATCATTTGCGTCTGCGTCTCCATTATTCGGAGGAAGCGGCGCTTGTATGCGTAAAGTGGACCACCCAATGCCATCTTTCCCGCCAATCACAAAACCATCGCAGTCATAATCAATCCAGTAAATAGTTGTACATCCTTCACCTAAATAAATATCAGCGGCGTTTGGACCTGGTGGATGTGTTGGACCTCCATTATCATCGCCAATGATTTTTCTCAAACTACGGAATGTTCTTTCTGTTTTACTTAGTTGTTGTTCAGGTGCTATAAAGAGAAAATCAGAAGTAATGCGTAAAGGTATGGGGGTGGCTGTTGCGCTATCTTCTGTGGGAGAAGCGATAATAGAAGCGGTAAAATAAACTTCAAGTTCACCAAGTTCAAGAGGTTCATCAATCAGGTTTTGTACATCTTGTGTAATTTTCCATGTTACGGTTGCCTGGCGGTCTACAAAAGAGCTGTCAATGCTGACAATGTCGTCATCCACAAAGATATCTTTATCCCACAAGTGAAAAGTAACTTTTTGGCCAGCGCATCCATCGCCCTCAACAAGAAGAGAGACACTATCTCCAATAGTTGCTTTGTCTTTACTCCACTTCGCGGATTGAAGAACACATTTTTCATTGGGAGGAACTGGTGATGGGATAGGGAGTGGTGATGGGGTGCGAATAATAAAAGTATTTTCATGAGGAGACTTTGGTGGGGGAGGAGCTGGAGTTGGTAGAGGAGCTGGTGCGGGTGAAGGAATCTCAGACTCATGTGGCGCTATGGCGCGGCCAGTAAAAAATTCCTTGTAATCTAAAAGAACTTCACGGTAATCATCAGTCCAAAGAGAAGAACCAACTGAGGAAAATAAGAGTATTGTTAATAGTAGGACACAAATCTGACTACCTCTTTTCATGGAAAAAAGAAGAGCTGTAGAGGTTTATAAAGATTACCTAAACCAGCTAAGAAGTATGGAATTCTACCACGTCATCATCAGCGACTCGATAATTTAGTCCCACAGTTTGTCCTGGAAATTTCGAAGATCCCCAGATGCGAGCGAACCGAAATTTTTTTACAAAATCTTTATGGATATGGCTCGCTAAAGTTGCGACAGTAGCTCCTTTCGGTAAGGCTATAGGAGGATGATCTTTTTTCTTGCCTGGTTGTTTTGTGTAAACTTTGATCAAGTGCAAGCGTTTCCAGATCTCGTCAGCCAAATTAGTTTGATGGTTATAAATCATTTTATCGACAGTAATACCATACAATTCCTTATCCAGAAGAGTTTTTTCTGCGGAAGTGTGAAACATGAGTATAATCAGGTCTGCTTGCCGAATGATAGACAAATAAGTTTTTCCATGGTCAGTGGCCGCGTAACGATTTACTATAGCTGGTATCTCTACGATTTGTAATTTGACGCCGTGATAGTCTAAAATGCCAACTTCTGGCTTGGTAGTGGTAAAGGGATAAGGCGCGATTTCTACTTGTGCTTTGGTTAATTGTTTGAGTAGTGTGCTCTTCCCAGAATTCGTGGTCCCGACAAGAACTATTTGTGCTGCTCCTTCTTTCTTGACAGAAAGACTATAGCCTCCAGCGCTTTTCTTCGCTCGTTTTTCCTTCTGGATATCAGTCTTGAGTTTGGAGATGCGTTCCTTAAGATTTTTCTGCATATTTTCAGAAGCTTTATGCTTGGGACACATCTGCAGCATTTTTTGCAGTGCTGTTAATTTCTCTTCATTAGTGACAGCTTTAAAATAAGCTTGTTCTGCGAGTTGATATTGTAAACCTGCGTTGGTCGCCATAGAGAAATAAGTAAAGAAAAGGTTTTATAAAACTTCACTAAGGAGTCTGCTTGCAAAAAGAGTCTTTGATGAAATTAAGGGATACAAAGTGATAGAAAAACTGAGAATCCATCATTGCTTCCTAATACCCTTGCGTCTGGAAGAACTATCTTGGGAGTAACATATTGCTGATCGCTATACAAAGGAATTGCTGACGAAGATACTTTCTTTTCCATAAGTTTATAATTCAAATCAGAATATACAGAAACAATGCCACGATTAGTTACACCGATGAGATAAAAATGATTTGCCTGAAAGGCATCTATCTTCGCAATTACAAGACCTGTAAGACTATTAATAGTAACAAGATAATAAATACCGCCTCCAGTCAGGTTTTGGATACCTAATAACTGAGTTCCTAAGCGAGTAGATAAAGAAAATGCGTCAACACCTTTAGGAAGAAGCATATTGCTATTAGAGGAAGGAAGATAGATATTAAAGAAACTAACTTGATTTGCATAGTTATCCAGCTGAATAAAACCAATATTTGGTAAAGTTCTAACAAATGAAAATTGCGGGAAAGGAAAGGTAACCCTATTGGTAAAATAAGCCTGTCCATAGGCACAATCATCAACTGCTGCCGATAGTAAGGAGCAAGAATCATAAATTAATTTAGTATATGGAATATCATTATATGCTAAATAAAGTCTATTTTGTGATGAGGATGTAACAATCCCATAAAAAGTTCCTCCTACTGCAACGGTCGTTACTGTCTTAGTATTTGTACATCCATTAGTGGTTAAAGTGCAACGATTGATGTCGAAAGATTGAGGAACAGTAGAGTACTCGATCCAAAACAAATCTTGACCAGTTAAAGTAGCGAACAAAGAAGGAGTATATTTATTAAAAAGACTGTTTCTACTAATTAAAAATCCATTATCATCTGGAGTATTAAAAATTCCATCACTTCCCACATCATAAAGATAGAGTTCATATTTACTGGAAGTGTAACTATAAAGAAACACGGTAAAGTAACGAGAGTCTAATAATTCCATATCGATATAGAATGAGTTTGGAGACAATCCAAGTCGTTGTGCAATTACAGCAGTAACATCTAAAGATTTGCAATAAGGAATTACGGGAGCTGGTAAAGGAGGAATTACGGGAGCTGGTAAAGGAGAAGGATTTGGGGTTACTGGAGCTTGAAGCGGAGGAGGAATTGTTAAAGGACTTGTTGGAGTATTTGTTTGAGCTGCACCAAGTCTAGATGATCGGGCAAGATTGCCGCTAACACTACTTGTGTCAGTAGTACTAAGGTCAAAGAAAAACACCGCTACAAGAATTACTGCTAGAAGAGTAAATACTTGCCAATGTTCTTTTCCCATGATAAAAAGAGAGAAAACAGTTATATATATATAGTAGATACTCAAAAATAGATATTGTAGGATAAAATATAAATAAACTGTAAAACTTCAGTTAATGGCGTGTTAGCGTTCTTGGTTCGCCAGGCTGTTGTTGCATGCCCATATCTCTAGCGGTAAAGCGTAGTGAGCTACTACTTGAGCCCTTGCCGCCACGTTTGCGTACAGAGAAATAATGTAACGCTCCAAGAACAAATAAAACTACTAGGAAAACTAAGACCACTATGCCCCATCCAGAAGAGATCTTTGTTGTTGATGGAGTTGGTGTTGGTTCTTTGGTCGCTTCTTTCTTTTCTTCCTGTTGAGGAGTTTTTTGTATGCTTAATAATTTGATAGTCATGTCTGCTCTCTTGTTAAAGACCTGGTGAAGTGTTACAGCGATATCATCTGTGCCATCGCCGCTGACATCAATATTCTTCGTTTCTTGCGCGTTGACAGTCACATCAAAAGACTTGCTACCTCCAACAGTAAGTGTAGCGGACTTATCAGCGAAATCTTTGAAAGTAAGCATATAAGTTGCGTCACCTGTTTCACCAAGAGTAAAGGAAACACTTCCCGTTTTGGCAAGTAATCTGCTTTGGCCTTCTTCCGTAAGCATGCCTAAAGAAGAGGTTGATCCTGCTCCCACAAGAACAGTAGCTACAGGTGGCTTAAAGTCAGGGTTGACAAAAGGACTTGCGCTGTTAGGTATTTTTTTCACGATAGTGAAAGTAGAATTGGTAGTATCATTGACTAGACCAAAGTCGTCGATGGAGTAACAAGCAACGGAATAATCTCCGAGTTCTCTAGTATCTGTTGCAGTGAGTTCAATAGTGAAGTCTGTTGCTGTGGTAGCTCTCGTTGTATCTGTTTCTAAAGAATCGTACGTTGAAGTTATCGGAGTTTGGATAGTCA
>CAYMIM010000031.1:0-2692 GCA_964390715.1 Candidatus Woesearchaeota archaeon
AAAAGATTATTGATACGGTCTGCAAACTTGTTCGGTGGCACATGTTTTTCTCCGACACCGAGCAAATTTCACTTTCAGCAGTGAGGCGGATGGTGGCAAATGTCGGTAAAGAGCAGATCTGGAATCTCATGGATGTACGGATTTGCGACAGAATTGTCACTGGAAGACCCAAAGAGAGCACTTATAGGTTAAGAAAGTACAAATCACTTATTGAGCAGGTGATGTTGGATCCAATATCGGTTTCAATGTTAAAGATCAATGGAGGTAAAATTATGGAAATAACCAAGCTTCCGGCTGGCCCTAGAATAGGCCACATTCTACACGCGTTGCTGGAGGAGGTACTTGATGATCCCGCCAGAAACGTACCCGATTATCTACACCAAAGAGCCTTAGAACTTTCAGGAATGCCGGAGGCAGAGTTAGAAAAGATTGGAAAGCAGGGAAAGTCGAAGAAAGAAACAATTGAAAATCAAAAAATAAGGAAAATCCGTCAAAAATACTATGTTGAGTAGCGCGTATTTCGGTAAAAAAAGAAAACGAACAAAGTCACCTGTGATGATTAAAAGTGCTAAATAACATTGTCACACATAAAAACAAAGAAAAATAAAACCGCTTCGTGCAGAGAGAATTGCGTGAAGCGGTTTTTGCAAAGAAAGACCCAGAAGTTACCTATATTACTAGCCTACCAAAAAGAACAAAGATTTTATTGAGGATAAGCGTAGTAGTTTTTAGTTGAAATCCGGAATCAACTTTGCGTAGGAGAAAGTGTGTGGAAAGGGCCACGTCCTTTACAAAGAGCTGTTATTTAAGTCCGTGTGAATTGTATGTCCTATATAGATCATGTGTAAAGGACATCTGTGGATAACTATGTCCTTTATACTACCTCTAACATTACGGCTCTGAAAAAACATAGACAGGATAACAAATTCAAGGATAAATTATATTTCATCCAAATCTAAAATTACTACCTTGAGATCTTAAGTCGGATGGTAGCCTAGCCCTTGTTATGAAATTTTTTATGTATCTCTCGCAGATGCTTATCGGTTATATGCGTGTAAATTTGTGTTGTTGAAATACTTGAATGACCGAGTAATAGTTGGACCGATCGAAGATCCGCACCGTTACGTAAAAGATCAGTTGCAAAACTGTGTCGAATAACATGGGGAGTAACTTTACTCGATATCCCCGCCTTGATGGCGTAGTACTGTACCATCCGTTCTATTGAACGGATGGTAATGCGCTTTGATTCGGCCGTCTCGTTTTTTCCTGACGTTCTTCGGGCAACATTCACGAACAACGCCTCATCCATATCATGACGAAGAGCGAGGTATGTCTGGAGTGCCTTTTTGGCACCGTCTGAAATAAACACAACCCTAATCTTGTCGCCCTTGCCACGAATAGAGAGTTCATCCCTTCCCGTATCAATGTCTCTTGAAAGGGAAGTGAGCTCCGAGACACGCATACCGGTTGAAAAAAGAAGCTGAAGTATGGCCTTATCTCTAAGTGATTTGAGATCATTACCCTTGGGGGCATCGAGTAGTCGCTGTAGTTCTTCTGGTAGCATAAGATCAATCGAGCGCTCTCCGACTTTAGCCAACTCTATTCTATCTGGAACTAGAGCACTTATTCCTTGTCGTACTAAATATTTAAGGAACGAGCGAAGAGCAATGAGATAATAATTCTGCGTCTTTCTCTTCATGGTTTGATGAGTCTCTGCTTCAGCCATACCCCGCTGCCGGTTAAGATAGAGGCGAAAGTTTCTTACTGTCTCGTCCGTGATCATATTAGGATCAGTAGCCTTGGAAAATGCAATGAACCGCGACAGGTAACGGTCGTAATTCTCAATCGTTTTGAGACTCCGACCCTTTTCCAGTTCAAGATACTCTAAAAACTTTCTTTTTTGTTGCTGAATATTCATGCGTGATAAGCGAAACCAATAACAATATTGTGCGACATAGAGGTAAAAACCTCAATATTATAATAATGCCTACAAATAAGGATAAAACTTCTACATGGGGTCAATAAGTCGTGCTGCGCTCTCGTCTGGTATGCAGTGTGTGGAGATAGTATTGCAAGGTCACATCTTTCGTGTTAGACTGTGACTCACATGCTCACAAAATTAAAAAAGTATAGAATCATTAAAGAGGTCGGCATTCATGACAAGGACACGGGTTCACCCGAGGTCCAGATTTCTCTTCTGACTAAGAGAATCACTGAACTGACGATGCATCTAAAGAAACACCAGAAAGACAAGCACTCGCGGCGCGGCCTTCTCACTCTGGTAGCCAATCGCCAGTCACACATGAAGTATCTTGAGAAAAAAGATAAAAGGCGTTATAACGCCATTGTAAAAAAACTCGAGTTGAAAAAATAGGGAAAACCTGGATAATAGATACAAGAGCTATGAGTGTGAACACTGGTTCATACTTCATGGTTCATATTTCATAATCCTATAGTATGTCTGTCATCAAACATCAAGAACAGCGCGTGGGAGTTTTTATCGATACACAAAATCTCTATCACAGCGCCAAAAATCTTTATCACGCAAAAGTAAACTTCGGACAAATTGTCAAAGACGCGGTCGCGGGCAGGTCACTCATCAGAGCAGTTGCCTACGTTATCGCCACCGAATCCGGCGAGGAACGAGGATTCTTCGAAGCCCTCGGAAAGGTGGGAATTGAGACGAAAGTAA
>CAYMIM010000032.1:0-13892 GCA_964390715.1 Candidatus Woesearchaeota archaeon
TGTCTGTTGTTCATCTTCGTTTCCATCTTGAGAAGAGAGAAGCGCGTGCAAAAAAGTATCATCAGAAGCTACTTGAGCGGCGACAAAAAAACTTAACAACAGAAGAATAAAGAGAAGAAGAAAAGAAAAGGTTTTTTTCATGAGCTAAAATAGAGTCAAGGGTTATATAAGTCTTTTCTTAGAAAAAAGTTACTTAGTAAGGACAAAGATATTTCCTCACGGAATTATAGTAAACGTAGTCGATGGAGCTATAGCGGTAAATAATTGAGGGAAAGGTCGGTTTGCGTCATAAGTTAGGACAGTGCCTGAAACAGTCACTTGTGTCAGAGGCTGAAAATTAGGAATATTCCAAGTAACTGTAGCTTCTCCGTTGCTGTCTAGTCGACCTATATTATTTACTAATCCTATAGGTCCTGGATATTGTAAAGAGAACTGGAAGAGAGTATCATAGTTTAAAGGAATCTTACGTCCATCCCCTAGAGCGAGACCAGTAGTATTACTAGCGGCGAGAATAAAGAGATATTGAGCGTTCGGTTGTGAGGGGTCTTTCAGTTTAAAAGTAATAGGTTGATTAAGTTGTGGTGTTCCCTGTCTGTTCACAGTTGCTAAGTTAACATAAGTGCTAGTTTCAGCGTTAGGAGATTGTAATTCACTATTACCAGCGGTGTCAAGAGCTAAGCACATAAAGCTATAACTTTCAGTTCCTTTCGTAGTAACAGTAGCGGTAGTAGCTTCTGTGCTGTTAATAATTGAAACAAAGGGACCATTATTTTCATTCATAAAGATAGTATAACTTTCGATCTCTCCAGTTGTATCTTGTCCAGTCCAACGAAGGACCACATCTCTCTGGAATGTTTCACTAGGTAGAGGAGTTATGATACAAGTAGGTCGTACATCATCAATAATATTAATCGTTGTATTAGTAAGGAGCGGTGGATTAATATCGAAAACAATCTGCGCGGTGTTTCTCACAGCTGTTCCATTCGTAAGTCCTTCATTTGGTTTAACAGCCATGAAAACTTTATCAGTCATATTAGGATCTAAATGGATATGCGATAATTCCCAGCGTAAACGATTATTAATTAAAGAAACTGTATGATTTTCAAAGTAAGAGATATTAAACTCAAAAGTTTGATTGCCTACAGTTTGGTTAATAGTTTTTGTCTTATTTTGTTCAAAGAGAATAATACTTTGTCCATCGGTAATAGGCATAAAAGTATTATTGACAAAAATCTCTACGGTAGAAATATTATATTCTGGATTTAAAGTATCGGTGACAACTATGTCTTGCGCGTCTGCGGTGCCAATATTTTCATAATGAATAACATAAGGTAATCGTTGTCCAGATTGGATATATTTATTTGCGATAGCTTCTTTTTCATTCGGGTCAAAAGATGCGCGTGTTTTTTGGATATGCTCAGTGCATGAAGCTGAAACATCTTTGAAGCAAGCTCTTTCCATATCTTTGAGAGCATTGTCACAGCCTATAATACATAATCCACAACCAGCTGCAGCGCCAACACATGCCAAAGGAGAAACTAAACATGCTCTTGAGATCACAGTACAGATAATAGCGCATGCTGTGCATCGTCCTATAACACTCGCGTATAAATTTTGCATGCAAGTTGCTATTTGACTAATTTCCGCGTCAGTACAAGCAGGACCACCAATGACATCTACATTTACAGGAACACTAGGTAAAACTCTTGCTTGATAATGAAGAATAGCACGTTCGTTCGGAGATAAATTCACTTCCCACATAATTAAGGACTGATTAATGTACTCTGTAATATTAGCGACGCCTTCTGGTTCAACACTTAATAATTGGAAAACACTAGGATCAACTCGTTCAATGACATTTCTATTAACAGCGAAAGTAGTTCCTGCGTTTTCAACAACTATAAAGTAATCAATCTCTCTTCCAGGCACAGCCATAGTTCCTGTTTTGTAGATACGAAGACCTGGTCGAGGTAAAGTTGCGAGGGTTTCTATAGTAATATCTTTTTCTGCGAAAGCGTTTGATGCGTCAGTGACTCGTGCTTTGAAAGTAAATTTACCTATTTGCGTGGGTGTTCCGCTTAATACGCCCGCGACGTCAAAGTTCATACCAAGAGGAAGAATACCTCCATTCATAGACCATTTATAGGGGGGTACACCATTATCCGCGACAAAAGGAATTGAAGCAGATTGATATGTTTGGATAGTAAGGGGAGAAGAAGTAACAATGCGAACAGTTTTACATTTGCCAGACACTCCAGCGGTAACAATACCTTGCAATTCTTGTTGAGATAGCGCTCGATGATAAATACTTAGTTCATCAAGACGACCAGCAAAAAATCCTATACCTTCAGCTTGTCCAATGGTGAGAGGAGCGCTAGCGTCAGGGATAACGCCTGTTCTTATAACAGAAGCGGAAGCAACCCCATTAATATATTCAGTAAAATTATTGCCTTCTCTTGTAATCGCTACATGGTGCCATTGCCCGACGACCGGATTGAAAGGAGCTAAGGGAAAAAAATCGTACCAAGGACCATTAACATGGAGATTAAGATATCCCCCACCAATAGCGAAAAACCATTTATTACAAAATCCTCCACAATCATCGCTTCCTACAATAATATCACTAGGATGTCCTAAGCTTCCTCCGGTTGGTCGATCCATATTCATCCAACCTTCAATAGTAAAATCTCTCAAGTTAAAAAACCAGTCAGGACTATCGCCTGCGGCGGCGTAATTTCCGCTAAACCGAAGCGCTCCACCTACATTGCCCAGAGCTGGTCGAGGATTATTAACATAAGCCGCATTATGACTGCCGACAATATCTTTTGCTATGGTTCCAGTTGTTTCATCAAAAGGCCACCAAGCTACAATGTTAGAAGGAACAGGCGCGCAAGTTGGAGGTCTTACTTTGGCATGAACTTGTACAACTAACAATAAAAGAACGGTGCATAATACCAACCCAAACTTCCATGCTTTCGTTATAATCCCCCCTGATGTAAATGTTTATTCTGAATATGGTTTAATAATAGATAATATGAGCGCGAATGGCTCTCGTGGTGCCGCGGCAAGTTGTGCTTTTTGATCTTCATCTAGTAAGGTGTTTAATGCTTGTTCTAAAGATGTGGATTCTTCAACTAACTTCTGATCAACAACAGCTTCATCTACAATTTGAGCATTGTCAGAAAGTTGTTCGTTAGCTAATACAAAAATACTTGCGAAAATCAGCAACAACACCAACCCATATAATATTTTACGCATCTTATCAAGCGCAAAGAGAGAAGAAGTATTTAAGCATACATCATAATGCAATATAACTATTCCACTATAGGTCATTAATAAACTACAGACCCATAAATGTCTTCTTTATACGGCAGGCTAATCGTCTTATACTCGTCCTTGAAGTCTTTCAGAGAGTTCATCTTGATCTTCGAAGGAGACAAAGTATACAAGATGTCATTGATGTACAAAGCTCGTCGCACTTGCGTAGAGTAGGTATCATAGGGCTTGCTAGGATCATACGTGCCATGCGTAATTCTGCTCAAAACAACAAAACCAATATCAGGTTTCACGCGTAAGACATAAACGCCTTGCCACACGTGTTGCCAGTTAGCGTCTTTCGTTTCACTTACAGGGAAAATAACTAAGTCTCGGTCAGTGTCTAATAAAAACGCTTTGTGATCAGAGAAGACTTCAGAATATGTGCCTCTATTGCCAATAATTAATTTAGCTTGTTCCTTCGGATTGTTCACATCAGAAACATCAAACAAAGCTATCTTCAATCCACCAGTCACAGTCCTGCCAACTTCTTCAACAGTGTCTTGGCCGATGCCGATAATATGGTCTTCGTCATAGGGATGCAAATAATTCGAAAAGCCAGGAATCTTCAATTGTCCTAAAATCTTTGGCGCTGCAGGATCTGCTAAGTCAATCACGAACAGTGGATCAACTTGCTTGAACGTGACCATATACAATCGATCTCCAATAAAGCGAGTAGAATAAATGCGTTCTTCTGGAGCGATCTCTTCCACTTGGCCAACAACTTCTAAATCATCATCCAAGACATACACATTATTGTACATTTTCTGTCCTGCGGAGCTATACAAGCTAGTAGTTGTAGCGACACGTAAATGATTTTTATATTCATCCAAAGAGAATTGATTTAACAACGTCCCTTTGATTTCTCCTTTCTCCTCATATTTGACAATGCCTTCTTGCAAGCTGAATTTGTGCACAATAGTCTTCATGCGTTCTTCTTGTTGCTGATAATCATAGTCTTGAACCGCTTGATCAATCTTCTTTTGCAGTGCTTCTCGTTCTGCTTGGGGTAAATTATTGTAGTGTTCTTCTAGCGCGGTATACAGTTTTCCTTCAATGAGATAGTACTCTTCATCACTCGTCATAAGAGTTCTCATTTCCTTTTGCAAATCAGCAGGCAGCAAAGGCATGATGATCTTGGTGAATCTGCTCTCTTGATCTCGATAATAAAAGTCATAAGGCGATTGCTTTTGATAAGTGATATACATATTGTTCTGAGAAACATACAATGTATTCGCGTACCCCAGCATGAACGTTTGTAAATTTACATCTTCAGTGTCAAAGACATTAAAGGCGGCGATAGAATTAAAGTTAATTTGTGGCTCCCAATTGTCAAAATAGGAAACTGGTGATTCCATGACAAGTTTGTTTGACTCTCGAAGAGCGGGCAAAGGAATTGGTCCTCCTCCATAATAAGGAGCGTGTTGCGCGATCATATAAACATAATCACCAATCATGCGCGATTGATAATAATTCCCATCTACAGTGTAATTAGCTACAAGTTCAGGATCTTCTTTGTCCGTCGTGTCATAGATAAGCACCCCAGTTTTTGGAGACTGGTAGTATTCAGGACGTATCATGCCTGGTGCTAACATTTTCGCGTTAGCTTCGACAGGTAGTTCTTCATCTTCCATCATGCCTGATTTGAAAAGTGTATAAACGGGTTGATATAAATCAGTAAAGACAACTAGTCTATTCTTGTTGATAAATAAATCTCTCAGTTGTCCAGGAATCTCAATTGTGGAAGTAATCGTTGCTGTATTCGGTGGATAAGCGTCAACAATAACGAGTTTATTCTGGGTTAATGTATAAATATATTTTCCATCGTTCTTTACAATATCAGCTTCATCCACGCCTTGGACTTGCACATTGGTTTGCGAGTAGCTGCTACCACCAGTTTCTGCGCTTGCTTTAGCCGCGGTAGGTGCTCCATCACTTTCCATCCCTTGCAGTGCTATAGTATCGCGACCACCAGAGCCAGAAGATTGTTGATGTTCTTTCAAAAATGCTGTAAGTTCTTCACTCGTAGAAAATTCTTGCAATCGTTGGTCAGAAGAAGATTGTGGAGATGAAGAGAGAGGAACGCATCCGCTAAGGAACAACAGCAAAACAAATGCTAAAAATATAAAGTGTTTCATAGTGTGCCCCAACAATCAGAAACCCTAATAAATCATAAAAGGAAGAGGTCTTTAAATAGTTTTGCCCAAAGCTTTTTTAAGAGGAACACCTAGGTTTACCATGAAAAAAATATGATTATAGTATATATTAAATGTAGCGTAAAGTAGTAAGCGTAGAGTGGGGGGATAAAAACGAACGCACTAAAAATAATACTCGTAAATCTTTTTATATTTGTACTGGGTTTCTCTTTAGGAACTAGCGTATCTGCGCACAACGGAGGTCATAATGGCTGCTTTGATGGCAACCCCGGTAGCATACCTCCCGGACACAGTGCACCTTGGACAGATCCTGAATGCGCAACAGCTCAAAATTTAGCTGAGCGTGATGGTTGTGATGTTCGAAATTTAGATGCTCTTAATTTTCAGGGTGGCAATTTAGCTTATGGGGTAGATATCTGCAGACATAACCGTGTTTTAGATTGCAATCAGAATGAAATTGTTGGGAATGGGAACTATTTAGATCAACAAGGAGTTATGAATCTTCAATATCATAATGTTGCTGTTAGAAATTGTAAAATAAGGAATTATTTTCAGGCAATCTATGAAGGGTACTACCTTTATCCTGTACAACAGTCAGCTATTATAGAAGGTAATACGCTTTTTGATAATGGTGTCGGTGTCTACTTGGCGCACGGCATAAATGCGCTTGTGCAAGACAACAATATTTCTGATAATAACGGCGGAGGTATCCAAATAAGTGACAGTACTAATCCGTTTGTAAAAAATAATAATCTGAATAAGAATGGTCCCTATCCTGATTATGGCGGGATTCTTCTGTTAAATGTTAATAATGGTTTTTTAACACTAAACAATATTACTGATAATGGCAGGGGTATTTATTTGCAGGGCTCAACTGGAAATTTTCTTACCAAGAATTATATTAATGCGAGCAAATCTACAGGCATTGCTTTTTCCTCCGCGAACCAAAATATTGCCAATGAGAATATTGTCTGCTTCAGCGCTTCTTCAGATTTTTATGCGGCATCTACTGTAAACGAAGGCGATGAAAACACCTGTAATACTACAACCAATTGGAAGGATATAGGTATGCAAGGATGCACTTATCATTGCTCCTGTCTTAGAGATGCGACGACCAGTCTGCCTTATGCTTACCAACAAGGACCATGGTCATTCAATGTTGAAGAAGTTAATCGAGATGGTTTAGTGCTCAAGAATATAGCCGCTAAGGGTATTTCTAGCTTAGAAATTTTAAGCACCCCTAAATTTAAGCTTAACTATGGCAACAATAGAAATCTTGTCGTAGAATTTGATGAACAAAACGATCTACATAATCATAATAGCATAGGTATAAAACGAGATGCTCTTCGAGGGAAAGATACGCTCTTTTGGGACTTTGAGAGAAGATTTAATCAGCCAGAGCTTCAAGGAACACTTTGCGTTAGTTATGATATGGTTGTACGGTGGAATGCAGAGAAAAATTGTGAGGGGACAAATAGGGATTGTTATAGTTTGGTTCCAAAGGTTTCTTTTAAGTGGATTGATGAAAGCGGATCGCAGCAATCTTTGGCAAAAGTTACAGCGTACTATAAGGAAGATTTTGGGAAGCAAGGATTAACAAGAACTTCAGATGAAGATAATTTATTAAATTTTGGGCTTCACACTTTTGGTTTACAGCCCGTTATTACCTCTGAAGTAGCCTTTTCTGCTATTGTAAATGGCAATAAAGGGAGTTATGATAATATCCATCCTGCGCGTCCTAAGGAGCAAGTTACGATTCCGGGTTGTCGAGATACTCCTCTAGATTGTTTACATCAGCATTGGCGATGGTCTTCAATTAAGACTCCTTGGTTAAGTGGTCTTACTTTTGGCGGAATTCCTCCAGCTGTCGATCCCATGAGAGAGCCAAGCAACAATGCCATTATTGCTGAAGCATTAAGAGGGACGCCTTATCTTGTACCTGGACAATCTATTGATGTGGCTATAGTTAAAGACAACCCAAGCGATCCTAAACCAGATACAGTTAATAGTTTAGTGAATAATGAAAATATTGCGGCGATATCTTTTAAAGAGATATGGGTAGTTGATGGATTTGTGTCTGTGCCAGTTCCAAGTGAAGTTCAGTCTGCTATGGACACAGTTGTTTGGTACATAGCTTCAGTGCAAAATACAGATCATGCTGTTTTTCACAGACATGGATTTTTTGTTGTGGATGATCAACAGGCAACTAATAGGGGAGCTTTAGTAACGGTTAGGAATGATCTCACTAATTTTACTCAGTCTTCTGGCAATGTCTCTCAAGTTCTTTTACATCTTGATGAAAGTATAAAGGATCAATACTGGATGGAAAATAATAATAGCCTAGCGCCTTCTTTAGGCGTACCATTCTTTTCAGAGCTTGTTAATGCTACAGATCTGTTATTTAGTATAAAGCGGGAGAATACTAGCCTTGTTGATCCTGTAGAGTCCGCTCTTGGTGGTATTTTATCCGCTGGTCAAGGCATCGTTGCTGAAAGACTGTCTGATGGCGTTGATCATCTTGATTTCTTAACACAACTCAATAATTCCGGGTTTCCTGGACTTGAAGGTTATCTCTTTAACTCATCACTGTATCTTAACCTTTCGCTTGAGCATTACCTAACTGCGCTCAATGGGACAGATCTCAATGCTTCTCTTGATATCCTTGCTAATTTTAGTGATGCTTGGACTGCGGCTTTTTCTGGGCAGGTCAATGATGCGGATAATGATTTTATTCCAGATGAGTTCGATAATTGTCAGACTCAATTTAATGATCAATTAGATAGTGATAGAGATACCAGAGGAGATGTTTGTGATATCTGTCCTTTAGATAGAACAGACACTTGTAATCTCCAAGAGAATGTAGCGAAGAACCTCAATGATGCCGGAGGTTTATTACAAGTCCCTTCCAATAGGAGTGACATCTTTGTAACACAAGGTGCGTTGCGAACTGATAGGACTGTTTTCATCAGCGGTGCTTCTTCACCTAGTAATGCTTTGGCTTATTATAATGCGACGCCCCTTAGTCTCAATTATACTTTTGGTCCAAACGAGCGCCTTCTTCAATTTATTATGCCTGCAACGCTTTCATTATCTTATAATGGACTGCCTTTCTTTAATGAAGCGAATTTAGATCTTTTTGTCTTCAATAGTGCAAGCCAGACTTTTGAGCCACAGGGAAGTCAATGCGATACCCAACTTAAACGTTGTTCCTTAGAGGTTACTTCCCTGTCATCCGTTATCTTAGGAGAATTCCCTGAGAATAGCACACTTCTTCGTATGCGAGGGACACCACGGATAGGACAGTCCATAACTGTTAAGTTAAGTGATCATGGCAATCCAAACACTCCTTATATCGTTCTGATGTCAGTCACAGGAACAACTCCTGGTATTCCCATAGGTGATAGTCGTGTTATCCCTCTCAATTATGACGGTGTCTTTGAAGGCTCGCTTTATTTCCCAACCGCGTTAGGATTGCAAAACTCCCAAAGTACATTAGACAACCAGGGAAACGCGGTAGCGTCTTGGAGCATCCCTAATCTCCCATTGTTAGCCGGTCTCAAAGTCTCTTTTGCTTTCGTTACGTTAGATCTCACGCAGCCGCAATTGCCAAAGCTCATAAAAAGTATCTCTGATTCAGTAACAGTAACTTTAGTGCCTTAAACAGATATATTTTTATAGAGAAGAGGATAAAGAAGACAGGAGTAACCATGAAAAAAAGCATCTCAATATTCATCATCAGTCTTTTTCTAGTAGGTCTTGTTATAGCCGCTGAAACAGAAGAGCAAGGTACTACAGAAACATCGCAAGTAAATACAGATGATCAAAGTATACAAGGAGAAAAAAGTCCAGAAACTCCAGAGGAGAAAGCTGCGCGACTGATAAATATTTTACTTACCGATGAGCAACAGGCTGAATTAGAAACATTGCCAAAAGATCCTTTAGAAGCTATAGCGTTTGTCGCGCGGCAGCGATTCAATCAACAACAAGTGAAAGAAGAATAATAGTGATCAGAGATCTAACGTTCTTTATCAGGTCCAATGGTATGAGCGACATGGAAGAAGAGCGCGGAAGGTTCATCATCATTACCAAAAACGCCTTGCTCAGAACCTAACATGAATTCAATGCGTTCGCCATCAAAAATTTTCCAGTAAATGCCTGCTCGTTGACTGCCTAGTTTGAAGTCAATACTAGAATGAAAGCGATCTCCAAAAAGAAGTCGTGTAGGTCCATCAGAAATACTCGCTAGTCCTTTCATCGCTCCCTGATAAACTCTTGCGACATCGCTTTTACCTTTTTCTAAAAATAATTTACGTAGGGGGCGCCAGAGCTTGCCTAAAGCGACATTTTTCTTATTAGGATCATCTGAAGTTAAACTGGGTTGTACATACCAGCTCTCATCTAGGAAAGAAAGAGGTCTATCTGATTCAGAAGACTCTCGTGCATAAGGATCATGAGGTTGAGAATAAACACTAAGGGGGAGAATGGAAAACAATTGGAATTGCACTGCTTGTTGATTAGAGAAAGGAGAAGCTGGTTGTGTGCTCACAGAAAAAGGGCCTACAGCGTAAGGTTTCTGAGGATCTTGGGGGTCTTGAGGAGGTAAAGGGGAAGAAAAGTAAGCGTGCTCATCAGGTGACGGTCCATGCGTAAGTGTTTCCAAAGAAGGATTCACGGAGATTTTCGTTGGAGAAGATGATAAAACAAGTTCTTCTGTAATGCTAGAATCAACTCGAGGTTGAGAATGTAGAGAATGTAAAGAATGTAAAGCCGCTAATCCTGTATCTTGCTGGTAGTGCAGTGGCTGACAAGAACTTAAGAGTCCCAACCCCATTCCCAACAAATACTGTCTTGCTTTCGTAACTGTCGCCTTCTAAATTGAGGTCATCCCTCATAAGTATTTACTATATATACTTCTTATACCCTAAATACTTATTTAAAAGAGTTTTGGTTGAGCTTAAAAGGAGCTTGAGCTCGTTGAATTGCTGCCGTAATTCCACGATGCCATGGTAATGGTCAACAAACAGCTGCAAGGATCCATAGATAGTGGACAAGGTTTCCGCTACGTGTTCTCTGTCCAATTCAAGCTTTCTCTGGTCAACAAGGTCAAAAAATTGCACAGCTTTCTGTAAGGCGGATGTCATGCCAACAATAAGCAAATCCAATTGGTTAAAGTCCAGTGTTTTGACATATTCAGAGGATTCTCGCTTCGGATTCAAGATCAATTGGTTTAAGTCTTGCAATGCCTTCGAGAGGGAGTAAAAATGCACCCAGCTTTCTTTGATGCTGCGTTTCGTGATCATGCCTTGATGTACTTTGTCCATGACTTTATTCATGTCAATGGTAAACTGGTTGATAGAGGATCTTACTCTGCTGAGTTTTTCATCGTGGGAGATGGAATACACTTCTTCTAAGATAATCTCCTGTTTGACAGACACTAATTTCGCGATGAGCATGCCAAAGAGCAGCAACCCCATAATAGCTTCAATTACCGCCACAAAACGGGCGAATCCTAGGGGAAAGATGTCTCCATAGCCTTGTGAAGCGGACACTGCCGTGATAAAGCTAAAGTATTGCGTCAAGAAAAAACCATCAATGCCAGGTTGTACAACTTTGCCTCTATACAAGATAGTATCCGAGACTAAAGTTATAGAAAAATAAACGCAACCCAGTAAAAACATGAAGATAATCCAGAACAAAAGCACTTCTTTGAACGACGCTCTATCGATCACGCGCACCAGTTTTTTTCCTAACGCATCCATAAGAAGTCATCAGAACAGAACTTGCTTAAATAGCTTGCTACTTATTTTCGTAACTTCTTAATGCTAATGATTATCAACAAGACTAATTCAATGAAAATAACTACAACACGCATAATCTTGCTCATGTTCGAGAAGTAGCGCATAGTGCCATAAGCGACTAACAGAATGCCGCCAAACATGGCTCCTGACCCAACTACTTCAAAGCTAATGAATAACCCAAAGATAATTGCCAACAGTCCTAAAGGAGTGACAATGTAAAACACATTTCTATTGTATTTCTGTAGTGCTTGATCGTAGTCTCGTTGGCAGTAGTTGCATTCCTTGAAACTAGTCTGGCATCCTTTCCCATCAACATTGTAGTCAGGCGTGCCTTTCGCGTCAAAACATTGGTCAATAAGGGTTCGTTCTTGGGCAGTTAAATTATAGGGTGAGCATTGTTCTGGATATTGAGGATAAGTTTTTTCAAAATAAGGTCTTGCGGATTGTTTGCAGAAATCATCATACTTCGGTTCTACATACAACGCGTCAACCAGAAGTCCAACAAAGAAAGCTGACAATAACGCTAACGCGACAACCATCGCTACTTCTTTGATTTTCATAGAAATATAAAAGAGATGTAAACTTTTAAACCTTTGCTTTATCACAATGTTGTTAAAAATCTACAAGAGTATACATGTTCATTATTCCTTTTGCTCCAAGAGTTCTTGCAACTTCTGCTGTAGTTCTTGTTTATTTGGCAGATAGAGTTTATATTTTGAAACAAAGAGATTATTGCTAATGCCTCCAAGAGCGTATTCCACTTCAATATGTTTGTGAGCGGATAAAATAATTCCTATGGGTGGATTGTCTTCCGAAGCGTTTTCCTCTTTCGCGAAATAATTCAGATAAAGATTCATTTGCCCGACATCCGCTGGTGTTGCCTCTCCGATTTTTAAGTCAATAAGAACAAAACATCGTAATATTCTATGATAAAAAACTAAATCAACGTAAAAATGCTTGTCACCGAGAGAAATTCTATGCTGTCTACCGACAAATGTAAATCCTTTTCCCAATTCAAGAAGAAACAGCTGTAGATTGTCAATGATATTTTGTTCCAGTCCCTTTTCATTATAGTGTTCTCGAATATTGAGGAACTCCAAGATATAAGGGTCTTTGATGATGTCTTCTGGCTTCTGCGCTCTATTTCCTTTTTTTGCTAGAGCGAGAACCTCTTTTTTATTTCTGCTTAGAGCAAATCGCTGGAATAGCGCTGAATTCACCTGTCTTTTCAGTTCTCGAAAGCTCCACTTCTCCACGATACACTGTTTTTCATAGAATTGCCTTTCTCCATCATTCTCTAAACCGAGTAAAGTAGTATAGTGGCTCCAAGTCAATTTTCCAGACGTCTGGAATTTCTTATCGATAAGATAAAACTGCCTCATAAGGTAGACATTACTTTTACTAAATCCCTTGCCATATTTTAGTCTTAGGTCTCTTGAAAGCCTATGTAGAAGAGATGATCCATATTCTGCCTTTTCTTCTCCTTTTTGTTCATATTCAACGATTTGTTTGCCAATCTCCCAATAAGTTTTTATCAATATCTGACTGATGAAGTCTAATGTCTTTGTTCTGCCTTCTGTAAGGATTTGTCCTATAGTATTAACAAGAAGAGTATAAGGTTTCTTTGGAGTAAGACGATTGTTGTTGAAGCTCATAAGAGAATAGAATACCTGTTAAGGCAGATATAAGTTACTGAGAAAAAACCGGATAAATAACGCGTGTAAGCGAAACTCTTGCGAATTTTTAGAAATAAGCTCTTATTTAAGGGGAAAAAACGGAGAATTTCCGATTTCTACGGAGTACAAATTTTCAAGTAACTTTACAGTCTAGGAACTATAGTGATTTATTCAACAATCGTGCGTCGCTGATGGGGAAGAACTAGAGGAGATGATGGAGCAACATATCCGGTAGCTGCGTCTTCTCTTCTATGGAGATTTGCCATGACTTGTCGAGCTTCCATATAAATTCTTTTCGCAGTATCAATTTGTTCTCTAATGATCGGCTCTGCTAATTTAGCTTTTAACCTTTGATCAACCCAATCTGGAGTAACTAGCATATATTGCCCTAATGCTCGTTTAACTGCTGGTTTATCCAGTTCTCCATCTTTACGTGTTTGCATTCTTCTGATGCGATTATTTAATTGTCTGCCTTCATTAGGATGATCAGAGATAAATTTCCGCATAAATTCGTAGTGAATATCATCAGCTATTTTCCCTATAACGTCGCCAGTAGCTCCTTCAAGCAACTCTCCCCAATGGTGATAATGCTGTGGTCGAAATCCATGGGAAAGAGGTAGTCCGTTAGTGATAAATTTCTTAAGTAAGCCTATTCTTTCTTCAGGTTCTAACTCTCCAACAATATCCACATATTTAAATCGTCGATAAATAGCAAGAGGTATTTTTTTTGGTTCATTAGTAAATCCCACAGTAATAATGCCTTCATAATCTACAACACCGTCAAGTTTCATCTGAATAGCTTTTTGAACTCGTTGATAAGTATTATCCACCCAATGTCCATTAGAAGAATTAAACCATGAGTCAAATTCATCCATAAGGAGGAATACTAATTTACTATCTCCGCTATTTCTTCTCAGATTTTTTGCCGCGTCCCATACTCTATCAAC
>CAYMIM010000033.1:0-7399 GCA_964390715.1 Candidatus Woesearchaeota archaeon
TTGGTGACTACAAGCAACGCGCAAAGCGTTCAAGCAAAATACCTCATAGAGGGCAGCAACATTCCCATGACTGCGGCGATGGAACAGATACTCCACAAAAAAGGCATCATTATCGTGCCAGACTTTGTAGCGAACGCTGGAGGCGTTATTTCTTCGTACGCAGAATACAAAGGCATGAATCCCCAGGACATGTTTAAGCTTGTTGAGAAAAAAATCATCAAGAATACAAATTTAGTTTTAGAACAAGCGAAAAAAGATGGAACAAAATTACGCGACGCCGCGATGAAAATCGCCGTAGCAAGAGTCTTAAAGAAATGCAAGACTTGCCGAACTCCCCAACATTAATTCTTCAAGTAATAGTCGCATAATATCTTGATCGCGCTGGCAGCGTTGTTTGGATAAGTGAAACAAGGGATCTGATGCTTCTCGAGAATGTTCTTGTATCGCTGCGTGAAATCTCCACCCATGGAAACTACCGCTAAAGGTTTTTTCTTCGCTTTATTTTGACGAATAATAATATCTACTACATTTGTGTCTAGTTGTGGTGTCTGGTAGAGGACTATGAGCAACACTATATGCGCTTTTGGATCTTTCATGACTGCGTCTAACGCTTTTTCATAGTCTTGTGAGTACGCGCTTCCTGTCAGATCAATAGGATTTTTCACAATATAAGTCGCTGGAAATTGTTTTTTTAGTTTCTTGATTGTTTCTGGTGAAGGCTCTTCTATGGTCAAGCCCATCTTACTGAGATAATCCGCCGCCAAAATACCGAAGCCACCACCGTTGGTAATGATCTGCACATTTTTCCCCTTAGGAGCAAACGATTTCTCAAGAATCTTCGCGTAGTTAAACAAATCCTCCAATGTCTCCGCGAGAATAACGCCCGCTTGTCGCATAGCGCCTTTGAAGACTTCGAATGAACCCGCTAATGAAGCTGTATGAGATAGAGCCGCCTTCGCGCCAGCGCTAGTAGTTCCTCCCTTGAGCGCGATGATAGGTTTTTTCTTAGCTACTTTTTGACACACGCGAAGAAATCTTTTTCCATCTTTGATGGATTCCGCATAGACACAAATCACCTGCGTTTGCGGATCGTCTCCCAAGTATTCAATCAAATCTGACTCATTGATATCTATCGCGTTTCCATAACTAACAAATTTCGCGAAGCCATAATTTTCTTTAGCCATAAGGTCGAGTACTGTTGAACCTGTAGCACCTGACTGTGTGATGAAAGAGATTTTTCCATTTTTTGGACGGACCAGACGTGAAGCAGGCAGGAATAAAGTGTCAACTTCCCCGTGATTATTCAATAATCCAAGACAATTTGGACCGATGAGACGAATGTTGTATTTTTTGATTATTTTTTGCAGTTGCTCTTCCGCTTTGTGGTTGCCGATTTCACTGAACCCCGCGGTTATCATGACGACGTGCTGGATTTTTTTCTTACCACATTCTTCAACAGCCTTAATGCTTATTTCCGCAGGAACCGCGATGACCGCCATATCGACGCTTTCTTTGACATCCAGAACAGAGGCGTAACATTTTTCATTTAAGATAATTTTAGCGTTTGGATTTATAGGATATATTTTTCCCTTATAACCAGCGTCGCGCAAATTTTTTAGAATAACAAAACCTACTTTGTGATGGTCGCGAGACGCGCCGATAATAGCGATCGATTTTGGATTAAAGAACTTTTCCATACTAACCTCTTTTTTTCTTATTTCGCAAGCTTGGCTAAAGCCGCAGCATCAGTAGTAATCGCGGGCGCAGCCTCTTCAACTCTTGGATCTTGCAGTATCTCACAGGCTGTTCCTATTTCACTTCCTTTGGTGACCCGCGCTTTTATTCTTCTATAAACATTATATCTTTCTTCGTCGCTATGGTCTTTGCTTAGCGGGAATATTTCAATGACTTGCGTGAACTCCACATTATATTCTTGCACTATTTTTTTTGCCTCAGCAAAGGTGATTCCTTCTTTGAAATAGAGCGTTATTTTTCCAGACTCTAAACTCAACAGCGGATTTGGATTGTCTTTCAATGGCTGCCAATTTTTTTCGCATGTCGCGACTGTAGGTTTTGGCTCATCTTCTTTTCGCTGGGGAAGAGAAGTTTCTTTTGGTAGCGCTTCTACTTTCGCAGATTCAGAGGTTCCATCAATTATCCCATTGAATTCCTGTTGTCCACTTGGTTTTCCATATTCTTGATTTGTTTCTGAAGTTTTTTCAGCGCTAGGCGTTGTTTTATCCACCATGTACTTCTCCGCACATCCTGTTGTTCCTAAGAGCATGACTAGAAGACCAATGATTAGCATTGTACTTTGTTTCATCTGCTTTCTCTGCATATTGTTGAGTATAAGAATCTTACGGCTTTCTGTTACCTTTCGCGAGTGATTTCTTCTTTTCGCGTCCAACATAAACTATATAAAAGCACAGTACATTTTATTCTTTTATGCAGAAAAAGATCTTATTCTTACTCTTTCTTCTAGGTATTCTTACTCCTTCAGTTGTGACAGCGTCCTGGCTGGAATCTTACCTTGATCATTTAGGAGATTATAGAAATCTAGTAACAGGCAACACACATCTTCGAGGTGGGCAAACTGGTCCTCGCGCAGATCCTCCTCGACCTGTTTTGGAGAGTATTGATCCCAAAATTATCTATACTGGTAAGGCGACACAGATAACTTTAACAGGGAAAAATTTTGGCACTACTATTGGCTTGGAGATTAATGGCAACCCCCCCCTTTATGATCTTTCTCCCTTTGCTCCCTATACTATTACTGATAATACCATTACTTTAACTATTCCAGCAGTCACGCCTCCAGCAACCTATCAATTGGCAGTTTTTAACTTGAATGGAAAAACAGGAGCACTTCCCTTGACTGTCCAGAGTGGAGGAGGGCAACGACCAAAACCTGTCTTGACAAGCATCACTCCTAATAAAATCTCAAACACTATTCCTAATGAACTTATTCTTCGAGGAAATGATTTTGATCCTCTCTTCTCACTTGAGATTAATGGCCAACTCATTACTGATATGTCTGTCTTTAAACCTTATTCTTACACTTCATCCAATGAATTACATATTACTATACCACCCAATATTCCTCCCAATATTTACTTGCTTGCTGTCGTGAATTTACCTGACCTACAAAATCCAAGCAACTCATTACCACTTACGATAACTGCAGACGGAGGATCTACGCCACCCATTATAGTACAAGTTATTCCTGTAGGTCTACGACCTGCACTGAGCCAAGCAACGGTCGATGTCACAGTCTGGGGAGACAAATTTGAACAAACTGCACAGCTGCTCATTGACAACGTTGATGTGAGCGCTAAAATTTACGCGCGCGACCAGAAAAAAATTCAACTACGCTTATCTGCCAGCGAAGCAACTGTCGCGAAACTTTTCACTGTTATTAACCCGGGTACTGTCAGATCAAATGACTTCAATGTGAAGGAAATAACCTATCGTTTTCCAGAAATTGTTGATATTGATTCTGTGATCTTAACTCCCACTACTTCCCAACTCGTGCTCAAAGGACATAATTTTTATGCATCACAATCACAACTCTTTGTCGACTCTAAGCTAGTTCCTGCAACTGCGTACACTGTTATGACAGCAGCTGATGGCAAATTTACCTTAACTTTAAACCCTACACTTTTATCTTTAAACCTTGGAGCCCACACTCTTTTATTTTCTAATCCACCTAGATTTCCCGATCAATCTTATACACGCCTTAGCTCCAATGTCCTTTCTTTCTTTATCAAATCTTCCTTAGCCAGCGATATTACTTTTGCTAATTCTAAATTAAGCTTGACTTTTGACGGCAACTCAGGAGCATTAAAGTCCATTTTCAATAAAGACACAGGATATCAACACATTCTCAAGAACCTTTATCCCTGGCGCATGGAATTACGACATCTCCTTAACAAAAATGTTTTAACTCCTGCTCAAAACCCTCTTATCGAAACTTACTTTAATCCCGTTCAAGGAAATTGCATTTCTGGATTTAGCTCACAACAATCTCGTTCTGGTTCCTCTACTCTTTTAGTTTTACGATGGGACTCCTGCAAAATTGATACGGCGAATACCTTTAGCTTTGAACAGACTTATGAATTACCAGACGATAAAGCTTATTTTAATATGCACTACGCTGTCCGCAATTCTAATGTCGATGACTATGGCTTGCACGCAGTGCGCCTCTACATGACTTTGCGAGAAACTTCTCCCAAAGAATATGGCATTATCTCAACGAGAAGCGTGGACACCTATGAAGAACCAGGAACAAACCTCAAATCTCGTGGCGGTAGAGATCTTTGCCTAGAAGCCACGACTGTACCAGAACTTCTTTGTGGTCTGCCCTATGCAAATTCTCTTGTTTTAGAATCTTGGTATGCTTCAGATGGAGATGGCTTCCAACTCTATAATTTTATGGATTTGTGGAATGGATGGTGGGATGACAATAGCAACTATCTCCTTTCTGTTCCTTTAGATACTCTGAATTATCCCAAACAATATAATTACCAAGGACAGTTTGGATTGTTCAAGAGCACAGCAGTAACTTATGTTGAAAATGACTACTCTTCCTCTAATTTTAATTATGAACTTCCTTATTCATTTCGAACCTATATTAACAAAGGAACAACCTATCGCGGTTTTGAAACCTGGATACATCTTGCTGATATGTTTAGACAAGTACAGAAAGACCAAGGAGAACTTCGCATTCCCTTTGACAAACGTGATATTCCCCCCATTTTAAAAAATCTCGACCTCCTTACTGTCGCAGATCTGAATACTGAATTTTTCACGCTTGACAGTACAGGCAAAGTCAATGGATTAGTTAGCAATCCAGCTCTTGATCAGATTACTTCGGCATATGGCAAAGCAAGACAATATTATGGAGCACAGAACGCTTATGCCTTTATCTGGGGCGGGGGTCAAGATTCTCGTATCAGCCCATTTTCTCTTGAACCTATTCCTGGAGTAACTTTTTCCTTCTTCCAGAAATTCAATCAGCAAGGATGGTCTCCTTGTTACTATAGTGTTTTCCTTGGCATGCTCCAACAAGACGCGCAACGTGCTGGTCTTCAATCTGAAGTAGCTAACCAAGATCCTCAAGGCACTCCTTATACCTATGGAGATCCCTCTAGTTATGTTACTACTCTTATAGATCCACATTCCTCTAGCATGAGCTCTTCTTCTCATCTTCGCTGGCTTGTCGATAAATTCCGCGTCATGAACAACAACAATCAGGGAGCTCATTGCTTTTATCTAGACGCTGTATCTACTCATCCTTATCAGGGTTTAGGACTTTGGTCTAGCAAATATGGCGATAAAGGATTTAGTCCTAGTACACAGAAAGCTTATAGTGATTATCTTAGAACTCTTACTAAAGAAATTAAAAAAATAGATACGAATAGCTTTGTTTTCCATGAAGCTTTTGTACAGACTTCTACCAAAGAAGGAACGATTCCTATGCAGGGAGCTCCTCGTTCAGAATCTTATGTTGGTGATAATCCTCGCGCACTACGCCAAGATGCCTACTTCCTTAATCGTGTTTATTCAGGGTACACTGATTTTTTACTTTCCCATGCTCTTATCAACCCTGTTGGTCCACCCTATGTCTATATTGAAAACTCCTTTGTCTCCCGACTCAAACAACTAAACTATTTACCATCCTCTTATGATAGAACTCTTCAAGAGAGTTACCTTCTCCAGGCTTCACTTGGATTCTTTTATAACGGCGCAGTTCCCAACACTAATGAAGTAGGTATTTCACGCGCGGCTGGTTATGTGCCTTTGTATGACTTGAAAAACTCTGCTGCTGGCTTCCGCTATAAATCTGGAGAATGGTCAGATACTTTAATCAGTTACGCTTCTTTACTTCGCACTCAGGTAGCAGCACGACAACTCGCGCGTCCTTATTTCCACGGATTATGGCATCCCTCTTTACCTACGGACTCTCCGATTGAAAATTACTACTACTTCCATGATGTTTTTTTAGTTCCTACTGGCGACCAAAATGCTCTTTATTCTTTGTCTCAGCCAAGAGTATTATCTGTTGTTCGACAGCCATGGGATAGCGCACGTGATACTTGGGCAGACAAATACGGATTACTTTTCTTTAACACCTACGCACGAGCATCATCACAAACTATTACATTTACTTTTTCCTATGCTCGCTACGGATTATCATCTGGTAAATCCTATGACCTTTATGCAACTACCAAGCAAGGCACACAATATCTTAAGACTGTGACTACAGACTTCAGCCATACCTTTACTCTTCCTACCTATTCTTTTGCCTTATTCGAGCTTGTCGCCAAACAACCCGCCCCCGATAAACCTAAGCCTCCTGTTGAAGATGACGATGAGACTGGTGATGAATATAACAATGGAAATACTGGAAATAGGGGAGAGGAAGGAAGCGATGAAGTATCTGGCAAAGAGAACAAAGATACTCTTCTCAAGAAAGTAGCAGACCTTGTTCTTGTGCGGGATGAGAATAAAGTCACTGGATATGCGTGGCGTCTTGGAATTATAGCTGCTCTAGTACTTATCGTGATTTTTACACGCATGGCATATTCGCGAAAACAGGACGAAAATAAGGATAAATCGCCTTAGTATTGTTACTTCTATTAAGTAACTAAAAATAGTAAGATTTATATAGTAGTTTGCCTTCTAGAACCTATGCGTTAACTTTATCATAAAACTATTTCACATGAAACTATTTCAATGGGTTTGGGTTGTTTTTGGGTTTCTCTTACTGTCTTCTTTAGCAACTTTCGCAGCGGTAGCTCCTCTTGAGACAGCAGATTCTCTAGAAACTTCTTCACCCAAGGATTTTTACCTGATTACTTATCCGACTACTCATCTCGCGGCGACACAAGCATCTCTTCAAAAACAATTTCCCATAGAACAATCACTTCCTGATTACCGATATGTCGTGTACGCTTCTCGTGAAGACTTAGACTCTTTAGTTACCCAAGACTCTCTTGTTGACTATACTCTTTATCCAGCAGCTTCTGATGTTATGCTAGTTCCTGAAACTACTTCCACTTATTTTTTACACCTTTTTCCTTCAACACCTCGCGACGCTCTTGTTTCCTTTTTCGCAACACAAGATATTCCTGTTACCACTTTAGCTCCAAACTTACTTTCTGTTCCAGCCACCGCAGAAACTCTTGCTCTTTTAGCACAAGTTCATGGTGTTAGCGCTGTCACTGGCGATGCTCAGATGGGGATTCAGAATGATCTCGCTAATACTGTCAGCGGCACGAAAGACGTACGCAAACGCTTTGGATTGTATGGTCAAGGGCAAATTATCGCCGTTGGAGACACTGGTTTAGATACTGGTGTTAATGACGCGAGCATGCATGATGATGTTGAAGGGCGCATT
>CAYMIM010000034.1:0-18808 GCA_964390715.1 Candidatus Woesearchaeota archaeon
CAGGGTTCAAGTTCATATTACTATGAACAATAATTACTAGTATTTAAATGTTTCGGTTTTATTGTCTCCCAATAGTAGTAACTTATGTGAAAAATTCCACCCCTTTCACTTATTAGCACCGCTATTTCTGATTGAATATAACACTTTTTACACGAAAAACTCAGAATTTCTTAGTTAGCGGGCGTGAGGAGGCGGAATTCTTACAAGTGAATCGAAAAAAGTGTCTCATTTAGCAAGTAGTGAATCTCATATTTTCATAGGAGGAACAGCTTTTTACGGATTTATACCCTTTATTTTCGGTTTATACACCCAAATGGTTTTTAAGATAAGTATTACTCTTCTCTCATGGCTCTTGATATACTCTACAATATGAAGAGGGAAATGCTAAGGCGTGGCTTAAGCAGGCAGACTGTCAAGGCGTATATCTATCATGCGCATAGGTTCCTGCTCTTCTCCAAGGATAAGGATTCTTCTCATTTTTCTAAGGCAGACATCAGGGAGTATTTGTTTTACTTAAAGGAAAAAGGTTTGCATGGAAGTAGTTTGAATGTTGTCCATAACGCTTTGAGATTTATGATGATAGATATCCTTCACAAAGGGATGTATCTCAAGATAAAATTCAGTAAGATTCCAAGGAAAACCGCCGAATATCTGACAAGAGGAGAAATAAAGAGTATTTTAGAGTCAATAGAAAATGAGAAACACCGCCTGATCATCGCCCTTATGTATGGTGCTGGTCTGCGTGTTGGAGAAGTTGTCAGCTTAAAGAAGGAAGATTTTGATTTTCAAAACATGATTGGCTGGGTAAGGCACGGCAAGGGAAATAAAGATAGGCCTTTCATCATACCTGAAACGCTTAAGGAAAAAATAATCTCATTCTGCAGTCTCCCCTAGTTATTTTTGTTTATGGGAAATAAAAATACACACCTTTCGATAAAGAGCGTACAAGAAATAGTGAAAAAATCTTCTAAGAAAGCGAAAATAAGTAAACATATCCATCCGCATACTTTCAGGCATTCTTTTACGACACACATGCTTGAATCAGGTTATGATATTACTACAATCCAATCATTGCTTGGCCACGTCCATCTGGAAACGACGCTTGGCTATGCACATGCCATCAGACCGAAGCTTATAACCGCCAAAAGCCCTCTTGATGCTTTATGAGAGAGTCGCCCAAGTTCTTTTTATTACGGCACTAATTTTTCATCGTCATAACAAAGCCAGCAACAACGTAAAAGGCTTCAAGATAAACAACACTAATTTCCACAAGTAAGGAGCTAGATTAACAAAAATCAGCATCAAACAGAAGAAACTGACAAAGCCCCAGACTTTTTTAGCAGTTTTCTCGTTTTTAAAAATCGCAAGCATGCCTGTCAAGAACATGCGACCGCCATCAATAGGACCTAGAGGCAAGAGATTGAACAATCCAATACCGAAGTTCATGACCACGAGCCAGAACACCAGCATATTAAACCAGGAGATTGCTAGAGGAACAAAAGATCCATATTTCTCCACGACAGACTTCTTTGGCTCCGCTTTGAGACTGAAATCAGCTACACCGATGAATCCTTTTGTTTTATTATCTGGATTTTCTGCGGCAATAAAATCATATGTTCCTTTATCTGTAACAATATTTACTTTGTCTTTTGGCTTTAGCTTTCCCGTAGCATTCAAAAATGTCTCTGCGCTAGTTGTTTTCTCTTGATTGATTTGATAAATGACTATAGGAGCGACAAGACCTGCTTCCGCAGCTGGCTGGTTTTCCATAATTGTTTCAATGTTAATACCTGTGCCTTCATACGCTTTTCCATAGAGAGGACCAGTGACCAGATTCATGACGAGCAAAAATATGAGACCGAAGATTACATTTGAGAAAGGACCCGCGGCGAAGACCGCTAGCTGTGCTGGCTTAGATTTTTTCGCTAATTCTTTTTCCTCTGGCTCAACAAATGCACCTAAGATAGGACCAAAAAATAAGAATCCTGAGCTTTTGATTTTAATTTTATAGAGACGAGCCCAGATACCGTGAGCAAATTCATGGACGGTTGCTACTAAAAAGATCGCTACGATCCAATGCCAAAACGAGAGATTGGGTAACCCTGGAACGCTGACACCAGGCAAGACTGGAGCGACCGCAGGTGGAGCTTCCGGTACAAACAACATCGTGACTGTTCCTTTTACTAACAAGAACAAAATCATAGCCATACCTATAAATCCAATAATCGTGCCGATGTGACCTATCCATTTCAGAGGAAGAACTAACAACAAACCAATTATCAAAAAAAAGCAACCCACTATTAAAAAAGAACTGTGTATTGTTAACAAGCCTATTGCTCCTAAAATGAACGCTGTTACTAATGAAAGAATACCTAAAACAATAACAAGTCTGAGATCATCTTTTTTAGAAATAGACTCCATCCACTTGATGCCTAATTGTGTTTTGTATAAAGCAACTATTTTTCCCTGCACTTCAAAGCGAGAACGATACTTGAAAAAAAGAACTAAAATTAAAAAATAAAAAATAATTGCGAAGAGCAGATCAAGATTCATGTTACTTGGCTAATTTCTTCCCCTTTCTCATAGGACGCAACGCGCGACAACCGCATTTCTTACAAGCGACCATCCTCTTGATAATCTTCTGAGGGGATGCCTTTTGCTTTGTCTTGCATCGTCTACAGACGAATACATTTTTGAACATTCTTTGTGACGCTTCTGGGAATTTTACCATATTACTTTACCTGCTTGATGACTTTTTTGCCCATCAATTTCCAATAGGTGATTTGTACACCTTCTTTAAGCTGCTCCTTGAACTCTTCTGGAATTTCTAGATCGAATGTCTCGAAAGTAGTCATATCCATGACGTTCGCCTTGTTTTCCTTGACGGACAAGACCTGAGCGTTTTCTTTCTCTACCAGAGGAACGTCAATATTATCTGACATAGGCCTAATGAATATCTTCTTAACATTTTCGTCGATTACTCCTTGCGCCTCTACACGCGCTTTAGAGTGACCGTGCTTTCCAGTTTTAGAGATTTGGATTGATTTTACCACACAAGCCATGCCATCAACAATAATGTATCTCCCCACTTTTACTGCATCTGCCATAGGCATCTGTTTGGTATCCGTCATTGTATCTTCAACTCTCTGAATGATTTATAAAGATTGCCTTTCGCTTATTCTTTCTTCTTATCCAGCGCTACCGCATGCTCCCTCTGATAAAAAATATCTTTTATAGCTGTTTCAAATTTCTTTTGCTGATATGTGAGCTCTAAGAAATGACCAAAATGACGTGGATTGAACGCCTCACTATTTCCGCCACAATCATACCATGTGGGATCAAAAAATGCGATGTCTATATGTAATTTACCTTCTTTTTCATAAAGTGTTGTGACTTGGTTCCATTTATGATTTTTATAACTGTACATAGAGACATGTGTGTTTCTCAACTTGGAGTTGTTTACTTGTAACATAAAATAAATATCTCTCGCTATAGCCGCATAATGACGACAGACAATAGGCTCTCCTTTCAAAAATAATTCGCTTGGCGGTTCTTCATCAAATCCAGCCGCGCTTGTTAGAGTACCGCCCAGATCTGATAATTTATCTTGAAGCGCATCTAGTTTTCTCCTTTCCTCAATAAACTCTTCCAAAAGTTCGCTTCCTATGCCCGCATCTCTTGTCGCGGCTATTCTTAGATCTCCACCTAGCGCAGAGTTTTTTTGCACTGTATCAAATATCTTTTTTAATCGCTCTATTCTTTCTGTTTCTTCTTTGTTTGTACTATAATCTTCTCTCATGCCAAAATAATTCATAGTACGCGCGACAATTTTCGCGACTAACTCCAGCGTCTCTTTTGGAGTCATAGCATTTACTTTCTCTTTGGCATATCCTATCTGCTGTGCAGTTTCGTAAATTTTATTTTCAAATGCCACATAATCTTTTATCTTCATAGACTCTCTTTCTGATTGAACATCCATATCGAATCCATCGAAAACATATGGACGCAAGGGTCCTTCAATTGAGATCATTTTGCCTGCGCTTGGTGGATCAAAATTATTAAACGGACAAATATTTACAACATATTCCAAAGAAGACTTAGGTTCATTCTTTATTTCTTGTTTTACAGCACTACAGCTCCATAAAGTCGCGCCGAGTACTAAAGACAAAAGACTAGTTTTTCTCATAGTTTGTTTTGCACTTGTTTTCTTTTTAATGCTTTCTGGATTTTTTTGTCCAATCCCAGTGACCAAAGATTTAAATATCGATTTTATTCCGAGAATCGTATGGCTATCAAAAAAGGAGACTTCATTGAAATCGACTATATTGGCAGGATCAAGGAAACTAACGACGTATTTGATGTTACCAGCGCAGACATCGCTAAAAAGAACAACATTTACAACCCTAAAGCGCATTATCACAGCCAGATTATCTGCGTTGGTGAAAAACAAGTTGTTTCTGGGCTTGACGCCGCTTTTGTCAACAAAGAAGATAAAAAAGTGTTCACTGTCGATCTAGCACCAGAAGAAGCCTTTGGCAAGAAAGACGCGAAACTATTACAACTGGTTCCTTCGCAGATATTCAACAAACAACAGATCACTCCTTTTCCTGGACTCCAGTTAAACTTGAATGGCGCGCTAGGCACAGTAAGAAGTGTTTCTGGCGGCAGAGTCATTGTGGACTTCAATCATCCTTTGGCAGGAAGAAATGTCGCTTATGAAGTGACGGTCAAACGACTCGTGACCAAAGACGAGGAAAAATTACATGGTGTTCTTCATACTTTATTCCAAAGAGATATTACCTGTACTGTCAAGGAAGGCAAAGCCCATATTGAACTGCCCCTCCAACAAGAGACGCAAAAACACGTCGTAGAGCATATCAAGCGACTTATTCCTAGTATTAAAGACGCAACTTTTACGCAACCAGCTAAGAACGACAAACAACCAGCCGCAAAGAAGCAGTAACTTTATATATCAGTTTTGATTCTCCCACTCCAGAGAGATGACAAAATATGGTGATGCAAACTTTTATCAAACAAGCCGCTGAACGAAAGGATGGTCAGCCACAACACTATCATTCTATTGATGAAGAACTAGAAGAAATCCTGTCCAAGCAAAAGGCAAAAATTAAAGTTGTCGGTTGTGGTGGCGCTGGCAATAATACTATCAACCGCATCACAGAAGTTGGTGTTCTCGGCTGCGAAACTATCGCTATTAATACTGACGCTCAAGACTTATTGTATACGACCGCAGATCATAAAATTTTAATTGGCAGAGAAGTGACCAAAGGATTGGGCGCTGGATCTATTCCTCAAGTTGGTGAAGAAGCCGCGCGAGAAACTGAACACGAAATTAAAAATAGATTACAAGGAGCGGACTTAGTTTTCATCACCTGTGGATTAGGCGGAGGAACTGGTTCTGGATCTGTCGCTGTTGTCGCTGAAGCCGCTAAAAAACAAAACGCTTTAGTGATCGCTATTGTCACTTTACCTTTCGCGATGGAAGGCAGCAGACGTTATGAAAACGCCATGTATGGATTAGACAAACTCCAAGAAGTCGCTGACACACTGATTGTTGTACCTAATGACAAATTACTAGAATTAGCGCCTGACTTACCTTTGCATACCGCTTTCAAGATCGCTGATGAAATTTTAACGAACGCCGTGAAAGGCATTTCTGAATTGATTACCAAAGCTGGACTAGTCAACTTAGACTTCGCTGATATTCGCACGGTTATGAGCAATGGTGGCGTCAGCATGATTGGTGTTGGCGAAAGCGACAGCCAAAATAGAGCTGTTGAAAGCGTCCAGAAAGCATTGAACAATCCTTTACTTGATGTCGATGTGAGCGGAGCGAGCGGCGCGTTGATCAATGTCGCCGGCGGACCGAACATGACTTTGGAAGAAGCGAAGACTGTTGTTGAAACGGTTTCACAAAAACTCAATGATGACGCTCGCGTCATCTGGGGAGCGCAAATCTCTGAAGACTTACACGACGTTATTCGCACGATGGTCATTATTACAGGGGTTACCAGCCCACAGATTTTTGGCTCTAAACGCATGACGGTCAAGAGAAACCAGCAAACGATGGAAAAGGATTTGGGTATTGACTTTATCTAATTTATATTTAGAATTCTATCTCCTTTAGTAACACTTCCTTCCTTCACAATTTCTGCATAAAATCCCGTCATGCCCCATTTTTCTGTATGTACATTTCCTTTTTTGACTTCACTATCCCACATTGCCGCCTCAATGCCCTCTCCTTTTTTCGCATCAGGACTATACGCTTTTCTAATAGTGCCACAAGGACCTCTTATTTTAGTAATCCTCATTCGCACTTCAGCGCCTACTCGCCATAGATCTCCTATGCGCACTAGATGGTAATCTATGCCTCTTGTTGTAAAATTTTCTCCTAACGCTCCTGGAAATACTGCAAATCCTTGTTGTACAAGCACGTCAAGACATTCTTGCGCATACAAACAAATGGCTTGTTCTTTTCCCCCATGTCCTTCCCAACTCCAATTATCTCCCACTAGTCTTTCACTTGTAACTTTGGCTGTTGCTACACTATGTTTCGGTACACCACCATTACTGATGTTAATTTGATAAAGTATGCCTTCCACGCTTCTCTATCCTAGAAGATTCTATAAAAAGCTTACCACAATATTTAAAAAGCACCCTTATCCCGTTTCTTTCATGGCACTTAAAGAACGCTTAAAGACCTTTATCCAAGAGTGCATTAGAGTGTTTCGCATTACTCGAAAGCCTACTCAAGAAGAGCTTAAAGTCATTGTCAAAGTATCAGGCATAGGTATCCTGCTTATAGGCTTGATTGGATTTACAATCCATATCCTTTGGGAGACTCTTGCTTAACATGGCCATCTACGCTTTACGCACCACCTCGAATCGAGAAGATCAAGTGATGGATTTCGTAGTGACCAACGTGCAAAAAAAGAAACTTCCTATTTTTAGTCTGATTAGACCTCATGGCTTGCGAGGCTATATCTTCATAGAATCTGACAGCAGACAAGCTTGCGAAGAAGCTTACTTCAAAGTTCCTTACGCTCGCGGCTTATTACCAGCGGCCGTAGACTACAAAGAAATTGAACATATGTTAGAACAAGTCAAAGTGCAGATGAATATCCAAAAAGGAGACATTGTTGAAATTATCTCTGGACCATTCAAACGGGAACAAGCGCGAGTCAACAGAGTTGACCAAGCCAAAGAAGAAGTCGTTGTTGAACTCCTTGAAGCGGCAGTCCCTATTCCTATCACTGTTAAACTTGATTCTGTGAAAGTCGTCAGACGAGATGACGAAGACGTGAAGAAGAAGTAACACCATGGGCAAGAAAGAAAAAATAGACATGATGGTTGAAGGCGGAGCAGCGAAAGCTGACGCTAGCTTGAGCCAGAAACTTGGACCCTTAAAAATCAATATTCAAGACGTCTTAAAAAAAGTCAATGAGAAAACTTCCGCGTTCAAGGGCATGAAGATTCCTGTCAAGTTATTTGTCGACACGCAAACCAAAGAGGTCGAAATTACTGTTGGCACTCCACCCATCTCTGAATTACTGAAAGGAGAATTAAAACTACCGAAAGGATCTGGAACTCCTAACAAAGAAAAAATAGGCAATATCGCTATCGAACAACTGATCAAAATTTTCAAGATGAAGCAAGACGCCATGCTCGACAGGACTACCAAAGACGCGGTCAAAACTATCGCGGGCTCCTGCAACTCACTTGGCATTTTAGTAGAAGGGACAGACTCACACACTTTTACTGTTGATGTTAACGCAGGCAAATATGACAAGATTTTACAACAAGAATTGACTACTGTGGATCCTGAGAAGATGAAGAAACTACAAGCAGACCTCTCACAAGTTCAGGATAAATTAAAGAGAGAGGCTGAAAAAGCCAAGGCAGAAGCTGACGCCGCCGCAGCCGCGACCGCCGCTACGACACCTGCCGCTGAGGGCGCCGCCGCGCCTACGGAAGCAAAACCTGACGCGAAAGGAGCTGCTCCCGCCGCTGGGGCGAAACCAGAAGCCGCTAAACCTGACGCCAAAGCTGGGGCGAAGCCAGAAGCGAAGCCAGCTACGAAAGCCGCTAAGAAATAATTTCACACTCTCTTTTATTTCTTTTTTATGATATGATTTTATTTAGAACAACACTAATTTCTTCACTGTAAAAAATAGTTTTATATACCCATAATTTCTCGCATTCTTTATTGGGGCCGTAGTCCAACCTGGTTTAAGATTCGAGCCTTGGGAGTTCGAGATCCCGGTTCAAATCCGGGCGGCCTCACTTCTAACTTCTGCGTCGGAATGAAACTTTGAAATATGACTATTGTAATACCCACAAGATTTATTAAACAGCGACCACATTCAATAACCTATGGAGGTATTTATATTACAGCAATGCTCGTATCGTGGGAGATGATGTTTTGCAAACTCTTCATTAGGCTCAATGACTTCATACCAGAACATTAATCCTTCTTTCTTTTCTTCTTTAGAACTTACCATTGTTCTCCTTATCTCCCTACCTCTTTGGCTTTAACGCCTCTAAGAATTTCTCAAGCGTCTCAGAGTGTATATTTCGCAAGCGTTTTTCCAATTCCCCTAAAGATATCTCTTTTGGAAATAATCCTCTTTCTGTAAGCGCACTACTTTCTTGTTGATCTAAAACACCATCTCTATTTGCGTCAAGAATATAATGTATCCTGTTTATAAGGTTTTTATTTTCTGTCCTCTGATCAATTATTATTACAGAAGTGTAAAACACACCGCCCATTGCAATCGCTATTATGGCTTGGGGTATAACTCGAGAATACCAAGGTATTTTTCGTCCCATTCCTATTACTGATACATATCCATTCATCAAAAATTACATGTTTGAACTTTCTTTTAAGCCTATCTTACTACCTTGCAACGACAGTTCTAGTGTACCCAACAGCAACCTTTAAAAAGCCTGCTTGAACCTTGTTCTATCACGCCTCTTTCCAAAGCAATCTTTTTAAAAGGGAAAGAGATGAAGCACTTATGGCAACAAAGAAAGTCGGTTCTGCTGGACGTTTTGGCAGTCGCTACGGAAAAACCATCAGGGTTAAAATCGCTGAAATTGAAAAGCGTGAACGTGGACGACATATCTGCCCTTACTGCGCCAAGCAACAAGCTCGCCGCGTGAGCTTAGGCGTCTACGAATGCAGAAAATGCAACGCTAAATTTACTGGAAGAGCCTATAGTATGGCTTAATAACACAACACCATGACCAACAATGTAACCTACAAATGTTTTAACTGTGAGAAAGTAGTCAAGCAGGAATATGTCAAAAAAAAGATCAGATGCCCTTATTGCGGTTATAAGATTCTTTACAAGCCACGATCCACTACTGTGAAAGTCCTTGCGAGGTAATTATGACTTCTAACCCCGCCGCTGAAGAACAGATCGCTCAGCTGCAACAACAAGAGCAGCAATTACAACAAATGATCATGCAACGACAGACCATGCAATCACAACTCCTAGAAACTGAGAACGCCTTAGACACTTTAGGCAAGACAAAAGAGCAACCCTTCAAGATGGTTGGACCTTTACTGATATCTGTGGACAAGAAAACCATGCAAGAAGAACTCACGTCTAAGCAAGAGACGCTTACTATTCGCTTAAAAAATGTTGAACAACAAGAAGAACAGCTGCGGAAGAAATTCCAAGAGTTACAAGAAAAGCTTCTGAAGCAGTTGCAGCAATAAAGGAAAAGGTGATGACGATGGATATGCAAACGATTATGGACTCATTGGCGATGATTGAAGAGGATGCCAGTGTGCCGAAGAATGTCCGCTCTAAAATCAAAGACGCCATGAGTTTACTACTCGATGAGAACGGAAAATCGAACGCGCTCAAGATAGATCAAGTGATGGAGCAATTGGATGACTTGAATGATGATCCCAACCTGTCTCCCTATACCAGAACACAGATTTGGAATGTTGTGAGCACACTTTCACGAAAACCATAATGAGATATAGAAATCTTTATATAGGAAGACCATGTTTGAGTAACAACAGGTGACACACAATGCCATTATTTTCCCGCATTAAAGAACGTCTAGGTTTTGGAGCGCCAGTCGACGACTATTCTGAGGAATATGAGGATGATTTTGTCGAGATTGACACCAAGAAAGACATTGGCAACCGCTCCAAGATTATTGTTCGTTCTTTTGCCTTGACTGAATTCGCGGACGTCAAAGAGGCTTTGGACGCTTTACGCGAAGGCTACACTATCGCACTCATTAACATTAAACCTTTGCGCGACAAAGATATGATTGAATTAAAACGCGCTATTGACAAGATCAAGAAGACTTGCGACGCTTTAGAAGGCGATATCGCGGGCGTCAGCGAGAATTTCATTGTCGTAACTCCTTCCTTCGCGCACATCTACAGAAATGTAGAGACTGAAGAAGTCAAGAATTGAATTCTAATATAACTACTCGTATTGTTTTGACCTGAACAGTGAAAACGCTCTTACTATGACTATGTTCTAAATGTAAATCTTCTGTGATAATCTACCGCAACTCTTTTGATATCTTTTCTAAGCATTAAATCAGCAATCCTATCTTCAACTGTAGCGGCTATAACTCTTTTAATTTCTCTAGCGCCATATCTTCTATATTCCGCTTGATCTACTATCTTCTTTACTACTCTCTCTGTATAGGTTAGATCTACACCTCGTTTACTTAGTTTTCTCGCTATTTCATCAAGTTGTACCGCGGTAATCGCCAAACATTCTTGAGCTCCTAAAACATTAAAAACACATATGGCGTCTAATCTGTTCAAGAATTCTGGTTTGAAATTTCTTTCTAGAGATTTTTTAATGATAGATTCATACTCCCCCCTATCTAGATTAGTATCTGTTTCAAAGCTAATTCTGTTCTCACTTTCATCCGCTTCAGTTACACCTGTATTGCTCGTTAGGATATTAATCGCATGATTATATTTAGTCTTTTTACCTCTTGTATCTCCTGTTTCTCCCTCGTCAAGAATTTGCAACAGAATATTGTGTACCGCGGGGTGCGCTTTTTCTATTTCATCCCAGAGAATAACTGTTCTAGGCTCTTTATTCAATATCTCCAATAATCCTCCATGATCATGCCCTATATAGCCTGGAGGCGCGCCCAACAGCTTCGTGTATTCATGACGCGATTCAAACTCAGAGCCATGGATATGCAAGAACTTGTATTCCTCAAGCTCTTTTGCCAAAATTTTCGCTAATTCAGTCTTACCTATTCCTGTTCTTCCGGCGAATAAAAAATTTCCTCTTGGCCTATGTTCATCCCGCAGTCCGCTTTCAGTTCGCTTTAATGTTTTCACCACTAAAGATATGGCTTGCCTTTGACCGATAACTCTCTTATTTAATGTTTTTTCAAGAGACAAAAAATTTCCATGCAGTCTATTTTGTCGCTGTGTTGATTCTTGTTGCGCTGGGAATAATCCGACTGTTTCAATTTTAAGATCTGGATTTACTTCAATACAGGTTTCATATAACTGTTTTTGTAATTCAGAACCTTCGCGGCGAAGATCTAACCGTTGCTCTTCTTGAAGCCCTTTTTCAAGCTCATCTAGGTCTATACAGGTAGAAACAACAGCGTCTATATATTCTTCCTTATTTTTAGGCGATAATTGACTTATTTCAGCACTAGATTGAAATTTTATATTTATAAATTCGTCAATGTTCTCAACATATTTCTTAACTACTTTAATTTCAGGAAGAGTCATTCTTTAACAACGATTTATATTCTCTTTTTAAGGTTTATGTCGTTCGATCAGGAAGCTTTTTTTCGCTCTTTATTGAGGACAACACTCCTTGACCTAAAGCAAACCTTTTTAAATTTTCTTTTCTCTTGCTATCTTATGCAAACCTTAGACGGACAACCCTGCCCCATGTGCTTGAAAAAGACACTGACGCTTTTAGAAGACGCTATAGATATTCCTCCTTTTGGCAAATTTTTTGTGTTTGGCATGAACTGTAAAGATCAAGAATGTGGCTTTCAAAAGTCTGATGTAGAATCTGAAAAACCTAGAGACCCTTGTAAAATTACGTTTACGATTGAAAAAAATAAAGACATGACTGTACGCGTGATTAAATCCGCGGCTGCTAAACTTTCTTTTCCTCAATTACGACTAAGTGTAGAACCTGGTGTTGACGCTATTGGCTATATTTCCAATGTTGAGGGAGTATTGCAGCGCTTTGAACAGGTGTTGAAGACTGAGAAAGAAGTCGCTGAAGAAGACGAAGACAAGACCAGATGCAAAAATTTACTGAAGAAGATCTGGAAAATTAAATGTGGCGATATTCCTACTAAAATGGTCATTGAAGATCCTACTGGTAATAGCGCGATTGTTTCTGATAAAGCTGTTGTTGAGAAGTTGAAAGGAAAAGCTAGTAAAGAATAATTATAAAACAGGCCACTTCTTTGGATGTATTCTAATGTTCCCTTCTACATCGATTTCAAAACAGTGATGATGTCCTGTGTCTCGCACTCTTCGTGGTTTTTTAGCCATACCAATGGATCTAACTGTAGCTTTTGACATAATATTCATAAAAGAAAACCAGACTTTTCCATCAATGATTTTGACAGGAACTTTAATTTCCTCAATCACTTTCTCCAACTACCCCTTCTTTTACTAGTTTAGTCATTATTCTATCTACTTGTGGTGCTGGTAAATGTAAATATACATAAAAATCTAAAGCATTTACGTCTTTCAATCCTTGCTTTTTCCTTTCTTGTAAAAATTCTCTTATCTTTACTTCTGCTTCTGTATCTGAGATGTTTAATAATTGTTCTTCAAATGTTTGTGTCATATCTTTTTATCAAATTTTATTCTTTATATATTTTGCTGAGAAAAATCCGGAAAGTTTCCGCTCATTGTCATTGATATTTTACAAATTCCTCTTCTTCTATGCGCGCTAGTTTAAGTATATTTTTTAAGGTGCCTATTTTTATTTCTTGGTGATTTGGAACTACTGTGCCGACCGCTCCTTCGGGAGTTTCTTTTCTGAGAACAATATGGCTTCCTTTTTGTCGAACAATACTAAAACCAAATTTATTGCAAAGAATTTTTACACACTCTTTTCCTGAACGCTTCTTAAGAAGACTCAACCTCTTCCACCTCAAATGTTGTTAACATTGGGTGAAAATATTCTTTCAAAGGAAACTCTTCTAGATATACTTCAGTTGCCTCTTTAAGGTTGCTGATGGCTTCTTCTATGGTCTTTCCCTGGCTTGCTGTACCAATTTCAGGGCATTTCGCCACATACATATCTTCTTCTTTTTGAATAATCGCAGTGAAGAGTTTCATTATCATCTTTAATCACCCACGCTATTTAAAGGTTGTTGCTCTTTATTATCTTTCTTATGATTTTTCCGCAAAAAGAGATGATTTATCCAGAATTACTTCGGAGAATTACAAAAATCCTCTCTGTAGAAGATCTTCCCACGTAGAATCTCCGACAACAACCGCAAATTCTCTAGCAGTTAACAATGGCTTTTCAAATTTAGCGACGTCTTCAATGGCAATTCTTGGACAGGCTAATTCAACGAAGACATCAACATTGTACAGATTGACTAATTTATCATTCGTGATTTCGTTCATTGTGATGACAACATATCTCTTTCCCGCTTTTTTTAATCGCTCCATAGCATACTCTACAGAACCAAACTGCTGTCCTTCTTTCACACCAACAATGATGCCAAATATTTTTGCTTCTTTTGCTTTTTCAATGGCAGCGAATCTTTGTTTAATAATTTTATTTTTTAAGGAATCCATATTAGCAATTTCTTCATTATATGGATCGAGCAAAATGATTGGTTTTGGCACTGCTAATGCTGCACCCAGAGCATGAAACTTATTTCCTAAAATTAAGAAAGCATCAATACCTTTACTGACTACTTTCAACGCGTTATATTCACAACCCAACACTTGACCATCATAAAAAGCATGTCCTTTCTTGAGAGGAATGATTACTTTCTTTCCAGCTTTCTCCAAAGCTTCTTGCACTTTTGGCAATTGGTGGAGATGTTGCACTGAAGCAATAAGACCTATGTTTTTATATGCTTTTAGCTCTGGTAGTGTTTTTTTCAATAAGGTATCGATGTTTTTTCTATAGTGCGCTTCTACATATATTACTGGAAAACTTGGTTCGTAAAAAGGAGCGTGACCATAAATAACAATGAGATCTGCTTGGATAATCTTTGCTTCTCCGATGGCAATGTCACAGGCACCCCACAAAGGCTCACCAGAAACTACAACTTGGACTTTAGCTTTGTCCTGGATTAACTCCGCTAAACGAACCGCTTCTTTTTTGAGACCTTCAGGTACTTGTAATAAGATTCTCTTTGGCTTTCGCTTTTTTAACTCTGTGAGGAGTCTTTCTTCTTCAAAGTCGTACATAAAGCAAAAAACGCAACAAAAGGGTTATAAATCTTAGCGTTAGCTGTCTTCTGATGAAAGGGCATGAAAAGAGCGAGAAGATCATGAACATCGCCACCAAGCGAGGCTTCTTCTTTCCTACCGCTGAAATCTACGGCGCCAAAGCTGGATTCTGGACTTATGGTCATTTAGGCACGTTGATGAAACAGCAATGGCAAAATCTCTGGCGAAGTTATTTTTTAGGCTTGAGTCCTGATTATTGGGAGATTGAAGGAAGTTACATTTTACCAGAAAAAGTCTTTCAAAGCTCTGGACATTTAGCTAACTTTAATGATCCTTTAGTCGAGTGCAGAAAATGTCACCATCGCTTTCGCGCAGATGATTTTATTGAAGAGCAATTAAAAATTAAAACCTATGGACTAGACACTGATGCTCTAGACAAATTGATTAAAGACAATAACCTAGCATGCACGAATTGCAAAGCTAAAGACTTTGACAAAGTGAAATGGTTTAACATGATGTTCCAGATGCAACTGGGAGCAACAAAAACTGAACCTGTCTACTTATCTCCTGAGACGGCACAAAACCCTTTCTTATCTTTCAAACGAGAATTTATGGCGTTACGAGAACGACTACCTTTTGGATTAGCTATGATTGGGAAAGCTTTCAGAAATGAGATTAGTCCCAGACAAGGATTCTTCAGAATGCGAGAATTTACGCAAGCAGAATTGCAAATCTTTTTTGATCCAGCAACGATTGACGAATGTGATGACTGGAAATCAGTTGAAAAATATAAACTTCTTCTAGCATTTGCTGAAAAAAACAAAGAGAGAGTCATTAAAGAGGTTACTTGCGACGAAGCGAATAAAAAATATGAACTTCCTAAATTTTACGTGTACCATCTAGCAAAGATTCAACAATTTTATTTAGAAAAGCTAAACATACCTAAAAACAAATTCCGTTTCAGAGAATTAGACGGAGATGAACGCGCGTTCTACAACAAGATTCACTTCGATATTGAGCTTGATCTAGAAACGTTGGGTGGATGGAAAGAAGCTGCAGGTTGCCACATGCGTGGAGCACATGACCTTGAAGGGCATCAAAAAGGCTCAGGGGAGAAACTAGAAGTTAGTGTCCAAAAGAATGGAAAAGTTGAAAAGATACTCCCGTGGGTTTTAGAACTCTCTTTCGGTATTGATAGAAATATTTGGGCTCTTTTAGATATTAATTACAAACTGGAGAAAGAACGTGAATTATTTAGTTTACCTAGCTCTGTAGCCCCTCTGAAAATAGCAGTCTTTCCATTAGTCAATAAAGATAAACTACCTGAATTCGCTCAAAAGATTTACGAAGATCTCCGAGAAGCTAAATTTTCTGTATACTGGGATGAGGGCGGAAGCATTGGTCGTCGCTATAGGAGATTTGATGAAGTCGGTGGATCTATTGGCATAACTATCGATTATGATTCTTTAAAACAAGATGATGTTACTTTACGTGATCGTGATACTATGAAACAAATACGTGTGAAATTAGAAGATCTTAATAAAACGCTTCACAAGATGTTAAACCTTTAATCTCTGTTCTTTTTTAAAAGAAGCTCTTCCTTTTTTATAAGCAATATCTCCTATGATCCAGCCTACTATCGATAAGAGAATAAACCCTATAATCCCATAAAATAAAATTATAGGACCTTGTGAAATTACCGCATAGATAACAAACAAAATAGCAAACAACAAAAATAACCAGTCTATGCATGTTATCCATTGTCCTTTTTTCATGCATATTGATAGCACGCTATTCTTAATTAACTTTTCTGTGTTTTTTCCGAAAATCTTCCGAGCAACAGCTTAATAAATTCTATTTTAGTCGTAGTTTTTATGGGCCGGTAGTTCAGCTGGTAGAATACTCCCATGGCATGGGAGACTGTAAAAGCCCAATAGGCCGTGGGTTCGAGCCCCGCCCGGTCCATATTTTATTTTCGTAAATTTTTCGAAAATGTCGGAAAACTTCTAAATATACATTGAAACAGTCGTTAACTTCTAAAAGTGCCTCAGAGTATTTATAAATAAAATTTTTCATGTAAATTTATGACTAAAAATTGGACTAATAAAGACATTAAACAGTTGAAATCTTATAGAAAAAGAGGCTTTAAAGTAAAAGATATTGCAAGACGACTTTTTACAACTGAAAACTCAGTCCATATGAAGATTAGACGATTATCTCGTAAAGGAGAGATAAAAGTTAAAAAGTTTATTTATGATAACAATCATTCTTTTAATAAAATCAGAAGAGAGTTACTTATCAAAGGTCTATTAATTTGGCTTTGTGAAGGGACTAGAATATCACCTTCAAATCATGCTGTTGAGGTAGTCAACTCAGATCCACGAATTATATTCTTATATATGCGTTTTTTAAGAAAACTAAAAGTAAACGAAGAAAAGATACGTTTAAAACTAAAAATACCAAAGAATCAGGAAAAAAGAGCAAAAAGATATTGGTGTAAACTTACTAATCTTAAATTATCATCATTTAATAAAACTCTCGTTCCTACTGGAACACGCAAAAGCCGGTATCCTCATGGCACATTAAATGTAAAATATAATTCTAAACAATTGTTAAAAGAATTTGATGATAAGGCTTTAGAAATAATATTTAATCTAGACTAAAATTGTGTCAAAGACGATTGTACCGTTTTTAGTTGTTCTTTCATGTGCTCAAATATCGGTGTGAGAATATATCCTTCTCGCATGCTTCCTAGCACTGCACACTTTTCTGGCTGTGACCAAGCATAATACGAGATATAGGCACAAAAGATAGCATCTAACTTATCTTCATACTTTTTGAGCGCTTTCCCTTTTATTTTTGTGACGTCCTGTCGCAACATACTTTCTGGAACGTGGAATGCTGGCTTACTTTTTTTGAGCGCTCTGAGGTGTTTCTGATATTTGTTGAACATACCACAGAGGAATTCATGCGTACGTTTTGGCTTCGCTTTATATTGCAATATTTTCTTTAAGTTGAAGAGAACAACCATAGAGGGATGCGGATACACTTCAAAACATTTTCTTGTCGCTTCAAACTTCTTGATTGCTGGATTGTGATCGAAACCTATCGTTTTGAGTTTCTTGACGAGCTCTTCACCACGGATCGTACCTGACCATTGACTTAATCTTTTTCTATTGGAGGGATGCGCGCCAGCGTGATATTTTCTGAACAACTGTCCAACGACTGCTTCCGCTACTCTTCTTCCTTCTTCATTAGGAACGATTAAAGGAGCGTCGATTGCTATGAACGCTTGCTTGTCTTTTACTTTGTCTTGAATGTGCTGGATGATTTCTTCGTCTGTCAACACAACGCCACTAAAGAGGACTTTAGCTTCTTTTTTATTCCCTTCAATGATTGCCAGACCCGTTCCATTTTTTGTTGACCATGCGAGATCTACACCGACGAAATACATACTCTTTTATTTTTGTAGAACTTTTTAATGGTTTCTAAAGCTATCCTTTCAATCTCTAGTTCTTATCACGGAAAATCATATTTATGCCTAAGCATGCTTGGTTTTATGGCTCAATCCTATCAAGCTTCTTACACTGTGAATGGTGGTGTTACTGGTCTTGGATGTATTGGTACTGATATATCTGATCAAAGAAGAACCTTTCAAGCTGTTGATGACCATCATGCTCTTTTTCTTGCTGGTTGGTATGCACATTTTCTCTCGATGAATCATGTTCTTGGTCCTGATGGAAAAACTGTAGTTGCCTTGGATAAATTACAACGACCAGATAGTTCACTGGTGAATCAACAAGCTGTACAATCTACCTTAGAAGGAATTATTGGTAAACTTCTTCGCTTATCGCCTGATGGCACTCTCGTTGTACAAAGTACTTTTGATGATCATCTATTATATGAATTACTTGAACCGCATTATCAAAGACTAGGATTTCTTGCAGTCGCTTAAACAGCCATTAGTTATATAAACCACTTTATATCCATTTTTTTATGCAACAAGCAGATTGTATTTTTTGTAAAATTATTACTGGTGAAATTCCTAGCTTTAAAATCTATGAAGATGCAGAAACACTAGCCATCTTAGATGTCGCTCCAGTCAATAAAGGACATACCTTAGTCATCCTCAAACAACACTATGCTAGCATTGTTGATGCACCAGAAGAACTTTTGATTTCGACGATCAAAACTATCAAAAAAGTAGCTATTGCCTTAACAAAATATTCTGAGGGTGTGAATATTACTGAGAACGTCAATAAAGCAGGCGGACAAGTGATTGATCATCTGCACTTTCATGTTATTCCTCGTTATTTGCGTGACGGCTTGCAACTGTGGAAGTCACAAGGCGGCTATGCCAAAGATGAAGCAATTGAGACATTAGCGGCT
>CAYMIM010000035.1:0-15579 GCA_964390715.1 Candidatus Woesearchaeota archaeon
ATATTTCCTGTGAGTTTTTCTTTCTCGATGCGTTCGACAAATGGTTGCTTGTGCATGGATGTCCCTGAGATTTGCAGCAACGGACGACCTGTCGTTGGAATCAGTTTATAGAATTCTCCTGTCTGTTCTGACTGATATTGCATCTTCTCTATACTTTTTTCCTTGATAAGATAACAACTCTTGTCTTTTTCCCTGACGCTGGGCAGTTTTATTTTTTGATTATTGATGATTGGACCTTCTTCTGTCAAAGTTATTTTTGTCGTTGATTTTCCTAAATCTAAAGAAACAGCAGCTTCTTTTTTCCCCAGCTTCAAAGCATGCTGAATTTTTCGTATCTGTTCACTGCTGAGGATAGGTTGTAGTTCGTTCATCTCTTGTTTTATTTTCAATATGGATATTATAATAGTTACTATCCTTTGCTAGAAAGCTTATATACTTTCTTTTACTCGAAAAACACATAAAAACCTGAGGTGAGTCTTATGAAGAAAATTCTTCAATATGCAACTTTGGGTTTGGGTTTGAGTCTAGGAAGTTGTGTAAGCACGCCAACAGCATCAGAATATAAGCCTACACCAGTCGTTCTGTATGAACATTTGATTCGCAATGGTCAGGAGACCGCAGATAAAGGTCGCGCTGGTGAAGCTGAAATGATGTATGGCGGTTTTCAGTTGAAAGCTACGGCAACAGCATCTCCTTTGGGAAGGGGACAATTGGATCTCTTGCTGTATGATTCGAAAACACAGTGGGGCATCCTCTTTCGTGATGGTGTCAAAGGACCTTTGGATGGTATAGTTGATGAAGCTGTGATCAGAACCCCTTTGGGACCTACGCCATTCTATGTAGCGAACACGCAAGCCGCGGCTGAGGGATATTTAATTGGATCTGCCCAACTCGTTGCGAGGTACATCGCTGAACCTTCTGTGGACGCAAGCAAAAAACCACGAGAACTAATAGATGATTTCCTAAAATTACCCGGGAAAACAACTCCAGGATCAAAATAATTTTTTTCTTTTCTTTTTTTCTCGTATCTTTAAGAGGTTACTTGTGGGATTGGATTCTCACAAAAAAAGATTAGTGAAGACTAATAATTAAGGTGGTTGTTGACTATCTAGTTCCAGTCTTAGTGGAGTCTATTATCTCTTTTATTTTGTTTACAAATCTTATCGCTTTATTCCTTAGAATTTCCGCTTCGTCAGCATCAAAGATTTTTTGTGTGGAATAACTCGCCTTATTTCTCTTACTCTTCGCTTCAATGTAATAAAGCACTTCTTCTTTTTCTATTGTTGTTTTTCCAACAGTCTCAATTTCTTCTTTGCTTAGCCCTTTTTGGTAGAATTCTTTGATAAGGATAAGAAGTGTCGCTAGATGATTTTTTGTCGCATAGCCTTTTAAAGCACAAAGCGCTAATGAAGCATGGTAGATAGAATAATACGCGCTTACAATAGCCCAATCATTAAATTCTTTTAATTCAAGCGTTGATTTAACAAACTTCAGGTTGTGATCCGCTTTGTCAATATGACCCTGAACCAGGAGTTGTGTTTCTGTCTCTTTCTTTATCTTCTTGGATTTGAGATACTTTTGAAAATCTTTATTTCTTCTTTCTTTGTCTTCAAGCCAAATGTCCCATATTTCTTTAGCCATTTAACACCTCTTTGTAAAAGATATCGAATCCTGTAATCACGAATCCTGTTTTTATCGCGTGAGCTATCACTTTATCTTCTTCTTTCACTACTTGCTCTTTAAAATAGTCAAAGTCGATTATAAAAGTTTGTATGTTAACTCCTGTTATGGCCTCAATATCTTCTTTTAATTTTATGTCTTTTGTTTCTTTCTTATTATAAATAAGCAGCATATCTATGTCACTTTCTTTTGAAAATGTTCCCTTCGCGGTTGAACCAAAGAGCAGAGTAATTAAAGGTTTAATTTTAATTTTGTCTACAAATTCATTAATCGCTCTTTTTCTTTCAGATGGAAGCTCATTAAATCTTTTATAATCAAAATATGAAAAGAGAGCGTATATCTGCGCGTTCTTAGGATTTATTTTGTAAAATGTATTGCCTATCCTCTTATGGGACACTAAGAGACCGCTCTTTCGCAGGTTTTTTAAGTGCTTCAACGTAGTATTCTGAGTTAATTTCGTTTCTCTTAAAATCTCGCTAAAATACAGTTCTTTAGCCCTATGCCTGTAAAAACATTCCAGTATCTTTTCCTTTCCCTTGCCAAATAAACTATTGTTCATTTTATGTACAATCTTGTACATTTAATGATTATATAAATCTTTCTCTTATTGGTTTATTCAATATGCTGAAGATGTTTCAATTTAAATTAATCGTGCCATTAGCGATGAGCATCAAGAGAATACCTAGAGCTACCATAATTATCCCTGTCGCTAAACGCATATATGATTTGTAATGACCTTTCCAATTTTCGATATTTTTGATGTTCGTACCAAAATAAACCGCTAATAAGATAACAATTAACGGCATAACGAAGATAATATTGTAGATGACTAACAAGTAGACAGCTTCCATATTAAAGTTCTGAGCCAATAACGCTGTGATGGCTAAATAAGGACCACCAGTGCAAGGCAATTCAACAGCAGCAACGAAAGCACCTAAGAAGATAACACTTGGAAGACTCGTATGTTTCGCGTATTGCTTGATACGCTCTACGTTTTTTCCCGTCAAACGCAAAGATAATCCAGCACCATACCAAAAATAATCTTTGATTTCCAAAATACCTCCCGCAATAACAATCAATGCGACCGTTAATGTGATGTATTCTGTGATTGTCAAAGGAATAAAGGACAAGAAGACCATTAATCCAAGACCTGCCAAGAAGTAGACTACATAAATGGAGAAAATATACACTAAAGCAATACCAAGCATTTTTCTGCGATTATGGGAGAGCATCAATAAGGTTGATATCAACAAAATTAATACACCAATAGCACAAGGATTGATAGAATCTACGGCTGCAGTTGCTAAAACAGTTCCTAATCCTGGTAGACCTGCTGCTACTGCCATTGGACTTCTCCTTTGTTCATCGCGATACGATAGGATTCACAAAGACGTTCAGTCGTTGCTTTTTCTTCAGCGAGTTCAATAATAATGCAGTCTCCTGGAGGGACTTGACTATAAGGCGATAAAAGATACTCACTTGGCTCAAGGATTTTTTCTTGTGTCATCGTCCATTTTTTTGTGTTATGAGGATTTGTAATCTTATAGACGAAGATTTGTAGTTTTGCTGGCTTACTGTTACATTGTGTTCCTTCTTTCATCGCTACAAGACCATAGATAGTTGGATAAGTAAGTGAGGTTGGCGTTAGTTCTCCTCCGATGACCTTGAAGAAGATTGGTAGGCTGATATCTTCTGGGTGCATGACATCTCCTTCAACATGGATACGATCGTCGTTATGCTCATGGAACACTGGTGTACCTATTTTGTTGGACCATCCTTTTGGATCAATCATATCTAATTTCTCATTGCAGTTCCATATTTCAAAATCTGCATGCCAATGTACAGGACCTTTTGACCAAGCCTCGATATTTGATTGGATACTTGTATAAAATATGGTAAGGCAGACAACAGCAGTGACCAAGACTATACCAATAAAAATTATTTTTTTAATTCGGTCAACCGTTTTTTTCTTTTTTCCTGCAGTAAGATAATAGTGTTTTAGAACTGCTCCTAAGACTGTTATCCATATGGGAGCGCTGTAAAACCAAGGATTATTTAAGAATTTCAGTGATGTTTCATCTTCATGCGCTAGCACCAAAGGCATCATACAGAACACTATGGCAACTATATAAAATGTCAACCCAACCTTCTTTTTTTTCATCATACTATCTGCTCATAGGACTTGTTTAGTTGCTTTTAAATCTTTGTGGTTGCGGAGACCACGGGAGAGTGAAGAAAGATATTTCTTTTTCTCTATTTTTCTAAAAAATATTCCAGAGGATATCTATTGTTGAGGATTACTTTATCCCAATGCGTGATGATTGTATTCTTAACGCTATTTCTTGGAATTAAAGAGAATATTTCTGAAAGAGTTTTTCTGTACTCTACATGCGTCTGACTCATGAAATGCGCCATAACTTTTGCTCCAGCGATTGCTTGAGATCTTATGTTGGAGATATTTTTTAGTTTTTCATACAGTTGTAGTGCAGAATTTTTATTATCGCATTCAATGAGCAAGGCAGTTGTTTGTAAAGTAAATTTATTTGCGCCTGGTTGCGCTACAATAGCGAGAAAATAACCTGATTTGATCAGATTTTTACCATGATAATGGACAGAGTCATAGGGTATTTTGAGTACTTTACTCATTTCATATAACGAATCCCTTCCATGCCCTTGAGCCATATATTTCATGATAGCTACATCGATAGCGCCTATTCTGATTTCTTTGTTTTTTATTTTTGGCAAAGATAATTGTATATGTGTATTAAAGAAACTCACTCTTGGAAATATAAGATCCTCTATCTTCATATCCTGATATTCAAATTTATTTACTATTTTTTCAAATGCTATTTGTTGGCTTTTGTTTTTGAAGAAGCACCAGACTTGATAGTTGTAAAGTCCACTTAACTGAATTAGAGAAAGAACAGGCTTTTGTGCTATGATTTCTTTTTCAAACGGATGACTATTTTCTACTTTTACAAAATAGGTTTTCTTGATAAAGGGAAGCTTCTGCCAGTTGATGATCGCATCATAGCGCATGATATATTCATTCTGTTCTAGAAATCTTACTCGCTTGATAACTGCAGCTTTTGTCATCTTGAGTATACGAGCTAGATCACTAATTTGCGTACGAGCATTGACCAAGAGATGCTCAAAGATGATCTTGTTTTTATCGTCTAGATCCATGATTTTTGTATAGTTGGCTTCATTTATATACTTTTGCCATAAAGTTTACTAAAACTACCATAAAAGATAAATAATCTGTAATCGTCCTTGTTGAGTAATAAACAATATCAGGAGACAAACAACGATGACACAAAAAACAAATAAAGATTTTCCAACACTCGAAAAAATTGATTTTGTTACTGGATTGAGAGTCCTGAACTATATAGAAAGGAATAGTGGTCTTGGGTGGACTGATTTTGATAAAGGACATAATCTGGCCTATTCTGGATTTTATGCTGCCGCCATAAGACTGGCTAGAGACAGAGAAATAGAGAAGCTTAAAATGCCTGAACCTCGTCAACTACTTCACCTTATAGACAGCTCAACAGATAATAAAAGCCATGCTTTCTTTTTAACAGATAAGAGAGTTGCTCCATTAAGAGAAGTTATACAAGAGAAATATGCAAAAAATAATGTAACTGATGAAGTTACTAGAGGCGCATTTGCAGTCTATAGAATGCAAAGGGTTTCTTTTGGAGAGGAAGAGTTTTCTAGCAAAGATATTGAAAGATTACTTGCAGATATTCCAGAAGAGGTACTTTTACGCCGTCTTTCTGATCTTTCTAAGTTAGCAAAGGATGGTGGGTTGAGATGACACCAGCCAACAAAGAAGAATTCACAACATTTTGTCATAGTACTTTAGATAAGACTGTACAATCTATGCAAGAGCAAGGTTATCATGTATTATTTATGCCTGAACTAGTAGACGCGCGTATTGAAAATAAAGTAAATTGGAATTCTTGGAATTCTACACTTAGCATTCAAGTGGCAGGAAAAACAAAACAAGGTGCAAGAATTGTAGTTTATGCTCATCTTCCAACATCCTTAGCAACACCCGAAGGCATTAGAGCAGCAAGATATCAAGGCTTAGTCGAAGGATATGCTCGTTTTCCACAAGATGAATTTCAAGAGCTTGCAGACACAGATGAAAAAACAGATGCACAGGGCAATCGTGTAATTTGGGTTGTTGATGGTCAGCATCATAAAAATAACTCATCAAAACATGTTACTATTGAAAGCGCGCTTGATGATTTGAAAGTTGTTGCTTTTTTAGGAGGACAAGAGCGTGCTAAACTTTATTTACAGGGTTTAGAAGAACGTGATAAAGAACGCAACAGAATACTCAAATCCCCTAATGATAGTTTAGAATATATTTTAACAGCTTTTTCCTCATATACTACATCTATTAATAATCGTAGTAGCTATAAGTTAGAATATGCTAATCAGTTATTAACAACTTATGACTTTGCATTAGCTAGTTTTCTTAGCCTCGGTGTTAGAGGTCTGAGAACACTTTATACAGAAGGAATTCATGTTGATGGAGTTGATGGATTTGGACAAACCACTGGACGACTTCCTAATACTAAAAAATAATCAAGATACAGACACACTAAGAAGTTTAAGATGGTTTAATTAATCACTTACTTGGACTTCAACGTCCTTTCCATATAATTTACGCAAATCCTCAAAATTTTTATTTTCAATCTGCCAGCCGCTTATTAATCTTCTTAAGATTGAACAGAGTTATCTTTTGCAGGCTTTGATACAGTTTTGCATCTTCCCTGTTCTTTGAGCCTTTGGTATTATTTAGGTATTCGTCAAGTAATCCAAATGGAATATCAAGAATAGGAATATCTAAAGATTGAAGCAAATGAAAAGTGATCAACCTTGTTGTTCTGCTGTTTCCATCAACAAAGGGATGAATATGCTGAAACTCATTGTGAAAATAAACTGCAAATCTTAGCACTTCCTCTAAAGGTACATTTTTCCTTTTAATAAACTCATTATACTTATCAAACAGCTTTTCCAGCTCTTCTCTAATCTTTCCAGGATGAGTGGTTTTAAAACTAGGATTTCCTTTAATGCGCACGGGAATTGTTCTTATACTTCCAGCAAGATATGCATGATGTCTCATTGCGATTTTATGGTACTCCAAGACTGATTGCAAGCTTAGAGGTTTTCTTTCATTCGTATCTTTCATCATCTGAAACATAGCTTCCTGATAGTTCTTTATCTCGTCAACATCTACAGTCTTTAAGTTTGCAGGAATTAATTTGTCTTTTAAGATCTTAATTGTATCTGGGAGAGTAATAGGATTGCCCTCTAGGGAAAGGCTATGATAAATAAACGAAATTTCGAACTCACCCACTATTCTTTGATATTTTACCTCATCTTTCTTTTTTAGTTTTTGATAGGTCTTCAATTCTTTCTTTATTTCTTCAATATAACTCTTTGAACCTTCGACACTAACTGGATGTCTATATCCAAAATAGACCAATAAATTGTTAAGCAAAACATTATAGAATATCTTAGCCCTTAGTGGTTTTTCAGAAATAATGAGTATCATACCATATCTATCTAAAATATCCATATACTTTTTTACTGTTCTTGGATTGAGCCTTATATTTTTAGAGTTAATTTCTTCTTTTTGTAAAGACAAACTGATAAACCGCGCAAAGTTTCTATCTAAAATGAGATTATAGTTTATTCCATTTTTTATGCAATACAAGATTAATCCGTATAACGCCTCTGACTTTTTTGAGATAACCGCCTGAAATCCATCTTTCTTTTTTATCAATAAATTTTCTTTCGCTAACTCTCTTAAATATCTATGAATTATATGGTATTCTCTTTCATCTTTCCTTAACTTTCTAACTACTTCTATGGGTTTCAGCACTGCCCTGTTCTTGTAGACTATTTCAAAGACATCATACTTAGTAGCCATACTCTATTTAGCACTTTAGAGTTTATAAATATTGCTATTTTGTATAGAATATTACAAAATCTGTAAGAAACAATACAAAATATAACTACATGCTCCTCTTAATTGATCTATTTTGTATCATTTTATAACTATTCTGTAAGTTTTAGTACAAAATAGCTCTATCTGCTTCTTAGTTGACTTATATTGGAGATAATATTTGTGGCATCTTATACTCTCCTCTTTTTTCTTACGCTGATACCAGAACAACGAACACGCTTGGAAAAACAACATTAGACAGAGAGGATCTTAGACATAGACATAAGAAAATTAAACATCAAAACCTTATTTAATCACTGACTTGGACTTCGACGTCTTTGCCATAAAGCTTTCTGAGATCTTCGAAAATCTTTTCTTTGATGAACACTTTAGGAGGTATTTTCACTTCCGCGAGCTTTTTTTCAAGCGCTTCCAATGAACTTTTCTGCAACTCCCCTATGCCACCATTTTCAAAGAGCTTAGCCTTGACGACAGATTTCTTTTCCGCGTCAATGTCTTCTAATATGAAAGCTTCCTTGTCCAACAAGAAGACGTCACCGAACTTTTCACCATACTTAATTCTGATGCGAGCGCGCTCCACTTCAGCACCTCGTTTTCTCTGGACGTATTCGACAACTGTTCTAATAAATGTCGCGGTTTCTCTTCTGACCTTTTCAATCTCATGCTTATTCATCTTGGTGTAATCATCTTTGACCCTGATAATGTCCTTAAAGTCATCTAAAAACTTCTTAGGGAATTTTCCTTGGTCAACCAATCGCTTCAAACCGACTGTATGCTTGATCTTCTGCATGCCCTCCACCATGAAGACTTCTTCAACAGCGCGAGTGCAACTTTCATACAATTCATTGACAAATTTCTTTTCTGTCTGCTTTTCAATCTGACTAAATAACTTCTTGATACGCTGCAAATAGTCCTTGACATCCGTCAATAATTTATCCAGCTGTTTTCCTGAGATTTCTTTGATAACACCATGCTCGATATCTTTGTGTGTCTTTACTGTCTCCGCAAGAATGTTAGCGTATTTCTGCTCCAATAATTTTTCTCTCTTGACGAAGATTTCTTCAACAAGATTAACCGTTTCTTTTGGCGTTGGTGGAGGGACTCCATATAACATCAAGGCAGCCTGACTTGGATTGAGCGCGGCATAGTACAAATCTTCTCCAACGATAGTTAAGAGTGTGCCTTTCGCTCTGTCCACTAAACGAGTACCCATGTCCATGTGCACATCAATAGCTTCTGGTGAAGGGCGGATACGACCCATCTGCAACAATAATTTCCAGGACATGAAGATGCCACGATCATACAACGGAACTCCGTCTCTGAGGAACGTGAAAATAACTGGGCTTGCTTCCTTAATTGCGTCCCAGAAATCAGTTAAGATATATACTTGAATATGAAATTCTTTCTTGACGCCCGCGATGGTCGCGGCTTCATAGCCCATGCTTCTGATAATAGCGCCGAGCTTGTCTCTTAACTCCAGACGATTCATCTTTTTGACATCAGTGTCATCAATAACTACGGCAATGTCAATGTCATTACTTTTTGCGTCACCACGGAACAAACTGCCGACAGCGACATAACTGACTACGTATTTCTCGAACTTCTTGATCACCATGGACCGATGGATTTCACTGACTTTCAAAGCGCCGAGCAAATCTTTTGGATCATAGACGAAGAAACTATAGGCAATGAGATTAATCAATTCATATTTACCGTCGAAACAGGCTTCACGCAACTCTGTCAAGATCAAGGATTGTGGTTTTAAGTCCTTGTCAATTTCTTTCGCGATCTTATCCAAGGAAGCCGCGACTTTGTCACGGAAGATAAATTTGTCTTCTTTGAGGTCCTGCGTGTCATCTACGAGAACGAGAACATCGTTGACAGTTGACTCTTTCTTTTCTGGAGGCAAGAGAGCTATACCAATAATCTCTTTGTGTTTCTCCAGAGATTTCTTTTTGAACTTCTCTAGCTGCCCTTTTAACTTGTCAAATTTCTTTTTTAGCTCTTCTTCTGACATCTGCGGCGCAGGTGGTTGTTGAGAAGGAAGTTGCGGCTGCTCGTTCATATAAAAAGAAGAATAGTAGTTGTTTTTAAAACTTGTGTTTACTCAGTAAAGAAAGTTCTACAAGTACCACGACAAGGACTATTACCGCCACACGTGCAACCGAGATATTTGGTTGTCTTTTTTCTCTCTGGTTGATATGTCTTTGTTGCTTTGTATGTTGTCTGAGCACTGTACTCCTCTTTGCTCTTTCCGTAAGCTGCTTTCTGTGTTGTGTATGCCATAACTCCGCAAATCAACTCTTGTTTTTAAAGGTTCTTGGGTTAATGACAATACCTTTATAAATCACTGCCCGATAGTATCACTCCACAATGAAGGTACTTTTTTCAACCCTACTCTGTGCATTTTTATTACTTGTTGTTGTCACTGTTGATGCAGTTGATTTTGAGATTGTTGGCGGTACTTCACAACTCTCTTTTGGAGGTTCGAACGAACACAAGAAAGAAACCTTCACGCAGACGTTTAAAGTCAAAAATAATATCCCTGCCGTTGACACTATCAGTCTAAGAGCTTTTACTAAAGTCGTTACGGTAAAAAATGATTTTCGAGAATCTAATGTTCAGATTAGTGCATCCCCCGACACTATAGCTTTCGGTCAGGAATCAACCATTACTGTTACGGTCAAACCTGAAGATTTTGATATTGTTGACAATGATTTGAAAAAACGCGGCTCTGTAGAGATTGGAACTCTTGCTCTTGAAGCAGAGAAATTTAATACAACCGAGAACATTGTTGTTGGTAAGGTAACAACATCTACACTCACTCTCAAACTTGAACTCAAAAATGATTTGGACTTGATTAGTGTTGAACTTAAAGGCAGTGAAGGTACTTTTAACACTATTGGTGCGGATTCTACGCAGACCATTACAGTTGACGAGGACTACAGCCTGAAATTCAAAGTGAAAAATACTTTTGATAGCTCTTCCAATATAGAATTACAAAATATCAATATCAAAATTTTTTCTGATGACTTAGGTCTTGACAAATCAACGTCGATCAGCGAAGTTCTCGCTGGCGCCACTGGGGAAAAAACAACTACTATCTCTGTAAAAGATACTGGCACTGGCGAAGTCAAACTCCTAGTTACTGGTGATGATAAATTTGGCGGCAAGCATGGAGAACTGTTTCTTTTTAATTTCAAAGTTGTAGAACAAGTTGAGGAAGAACCTAGCAATCCTGATGACGGCGATGGCGATGGTGTTGTTGATTCGAAAGATGAATGTCTAGACACGGTCAGTGTTTGTGAAGTTGACGCTGTTGGTTGCCCTATTGACAGCGATAATGATGGCACTTGCGACGCTTTAGATCCGACACCGCGACCGATAGAACGAGAACAAAATAAGAAGACTACTCTTGACTCTGGTTCCGAAGATGAGGCAATTCAAGAGGACACTACGAAAGAGAAAAAAGAAAGCTCTACTGACGCAGATAGCACGTCTGGATTTATTCCTTTCTTGATTGGCTTCGCTGTCGGCATCATGGTGACCGCTGGCTTTAGCGTGCTGATTAAAAGTTAACGCTTATGAGTGAGAATCTAGAAAGTTTAGAAGAAAAAGTTACTGATGAAGAAATTGCTCTTTCTCGACGATTGTATAATAAACAGAAATTGATTCTCAAATTGACAATACCACTCACAAGTATAACGACCTTCTCTTGGATTTTAAGTGACCCTTATTTTCCTGAACCTTATTTTTCTGCTGCCCATGTATTAGTTCTTTCTTGTTTATTTGCTAGATCTATGACTCTTCCTATAAATTTTGTCTCATTCAAATCACTTCGTGCTCTTGTTCAGGGAATGTATAGCGGTCTACGCTTCTTAGGAAATCGATCTCTTGAAGAAAGGTTTCAACAAGAAAATAAACCACTTGTACAGTTTCATGAAGGACTTATCCCATACACTAAAGATCCTATTCTCAAAAGAAGATTTTATTGTTCTCTTGCCTTACTACAAAAAGATTATGAAGTTGCTTTTCGTCGAGCTATCCCTTTACTTGCAGCTCATGAAAAAAGTCCGACGAATGTTTCAAAAAAATTTATGGAAACAACGACTCGCCATTTCTCCAATAAAGTTGTTGGAAAAAAGCACCTCTTATGGCATCTTCATTATGGACTACAGTATTTAGCGACAGGCACCTATTCTTTGGCAGAAAAACATCTATCTCTAGCAGCAGACTTGCCTGGAGAATTTCAAGCTCAAGCAGATTGCTTCTTTAATTATTGTCTTGAACTCCTTAGTAAAGTAAGAAGCAGTCACTCTGAAGAAAGTAAACCAAACTGGGCTAGAACTGTTGATATTTTACTGAAAGATCTTAACCACACCAAGCAATTTCGTCGCATTGGGGAATCACGCAACGAGGTCCTTCAAATCGGTGGAGAGGGGATTCTTCATGATACTTTTATCTTCAAAAAAAATAAATCCCCCGCTTATCTAGAAAAAGAACATGCTTTAAGCCAATGGTTATACGCGCTTTGTAAAGGAGGCACGTTAGTTGTGCAACCTCTCGCTTATACTTCTTATAATGATAGCGCCTTATATGTCTCTCGACGTCTTAAAGGCAAATCTTTAGCGGAAGCTCTTCGCCAGGAAACAGCCTCCGCATCCCTTTTACAAAAGGCAATAGATACGCTCTATCAATTTCAAACTATCGTCGCCGCAGCACAAAAAAGTTTACCACCTAATCTTGTCACCGAAAGAGATTATCCTCGTTTTCTTAAAGAAAAATTTATTGATAGAGTCACTTCTGATACAACAAAACAACAAGAAATAATAAACAATACATCATTTCTCGTCAATTTATTGTCTCAACATAAAAAAACCGTCATACATGGCGATTTTCATCCTGAGAATATCTATCGTGGCGATACTACTATGACTATCTTAGATCCAGAGCATATGACTCTCGCGGCTTCAACTTTTGATCTTGTAGATTTATTAGAAAGTCCTTTTTATATAATGGATTCACAGCTCCTGCAACAGTTGACTCAGTACGCGCATGCTCGATGCGCCTCGCAGGCATCGCACGAACAGTGGTTTTTTTCTTCTTATCTCCCTGTCGCAGCCTATCGTAACATTCATAGGATAGGCGCTGTTTTAGCTTCATCTAGCGCGCTAAACCCTGATGAATTTAAACGACGCAAGAATTTTTTTCGTCAAAATGCAACAAACTCCCTTACTCAGCTAAGATCCGGCAATCGACAACTTTATGATTCTTGTCGAAGACTTGAAGACGTTTTAGCCATTGTTTGAAGAAAATTTAAAGTTAACTTTATTTCCATAACACTACGTATTTGCTGAATTACGTTTCTGAGTAGAATAAATGTAGCAACATCTGTTTGGTTCTGAAGCACTTCTGCTTTTTTTCTCATTTGGACTTTTCGTTTTTCAAGACTTAAAAGATCTTGCTTCGCTTCAGTAAAATAAAACTTTTCCATGGCTGAAAGAAACAATTTTCCATCTTTTAAAAAATCTAAAACCTCATCCCCTAAATCTTTTTTTAACAGATGAAGCGCTAAATGTTTCAAAGAGTCTCCTATCGCCTCTAATCGAAAAATAATACTTGTGAGCATCGGCGTTCCTGTATTTGTCTTGGTAAGAATACGAATGCAATAATCGCAGAATTTATTAACCTGAATATCCGCATATTGCGCCACATGATTAATGATCTTTTTATCTTTTGCTTCCATGCCTTGAATAATATCATCAAGCATAACTTGCAAAGAGAAAAATATGCGTCTAAAAATGACATTAAATTCTTCTTCTTTTATAGATGATATCTCTTTAATAACATAGGTGGATGGAGTGTTTCGAATAATTTCCATGCCTATACATCTATCAATGATTGTCTGCAACAGCTCATGTATTTCTACTTTCTTATCCAGCTTGTCATCCCTTACCGTTTCTTCTGAAAACTTAAGACGCATCTCATCGACACCCGATCTATAAGCCGCGGTAAGAGAATACCATATTAAAGAAACATTTAATTCATCTAAGTCTAACGAAAGTGTAGTTCCTTCTCGTATTTTCTTAGGGTTATGAAGCAGAATGTTGTCTTCTTGTTCTTCTACTTCTAAAACATCGCCTTTCTTGACATTATACTTCTTGACCCATTTGCTCGGCAGAGAAACCATTAAGGTGCTAGGACCAATCTTATTTACTTTACGCTGCATACCGCAATATTTCCGGTTTTATATAAATATTCGACGTCTATACAGCATATATTCTTCTTATTCTAATATTCTAACACATTATTATAATATAAGGACAAAGTATAAGCGTTTTTCCGCTTTTCTCGTAATTATTCCAGAATTACCAAAGGAGGTTCGAGATTTATGGAAACTATTCAGCATAAAGCATTATTGGTGTTAGCCCACCTACGGGAGAACGCGAGGATGAAATTGACGACACTGTCGAGGAAAACAGGAATTCCTGTATCGACGATTTTTGACCAGATGAAAGAGCCACTCTGCTTGATGACCAAGTATACAACGTTGATTGATTTTGGCAAACTCGGCTTTTCAACGAGAGCGCAGATCATCGTCAAATTGGCGAAAGAGCAACGAGAGCAATTTAAGGAGTTCATCATGGAGCACAAGTCTATCAACTCCGCCTATAGGATCAACAATGGCTATGACTATCTTCTGGAGGGAATATTTCGAAACCTCAAAGAACTAGAGGAATTCCTAGAAAATATGGAAGAGCAGTACCCCTTAAAGACGAAGCAAGTCTACTACATCATCGATGACCTGAAACGAGAAGAGTTTATGAGTGATCCGAGCTACTTGGAGATGGTAACGCAACCGCCAAAGCCCTTAGATAGCTTTAAATAGGGGTTTGACTAGTCCATGCCATCTTTCCGCAAGGAGAGAGATTCCAAAAAAAGCAAGGAGTGAAAACTCATGCAAGAAGAACTTTGGATGCCTTTATTCGCTATGGGCGAAGACGATGATGATGAACAGAAGGATGATGATACTGATGATGAAGGTGACGATGGAGACTGGTAACTAACCAGCGCCTTTATTCATCTTTTCTTTTTTTTAGTTTTTAGGTTGAGAGATTTTCTTTTATTTTTTGGTCATACTCTCTTTTATTTGCACTCACACCAGATTACATAGCGTTTTTTGTCACCAGCAAGACTATTGATATATTTGGTAAACCACCGCGTTTCTTTTGTACAATTAATCACTGCCAGTGTATTTGGTCTTGGAGGAATGATCAGGGGGTCTTCTTTAGGTCTAACAACCACTTCATAACCACCATATTCTTGCCGCCACTCCGCTCCCGGTTCATAAATAAGCAAAAAGCCTTCATAAGTTTCTGCAGCGTCATGTAAAACTGTATAATCTCCTGATCCATAAGAGCGCAGCTGTACTTGCCGTTGTTCATATGTTTTTTCGAAGATTGTTTGAATATAGTCTCTCAATGCATCACTTTTGAGAAAGTTAAGAAAAGGTTCTACTGCTTTAGAGGATTGGGATTCCTTGTATCTATAGATGTCTGGACGATATTTTTCTTTATAGTGCTCTTTTTTGAGTTGTGCTGTAAGTGTTTTTGCTTTTTCTGGTCTTAGGAAATCTGTCCATTGCATAAATTGTAACTCTTTCTTATTTTTTTGATAGAATTGACGGAAATCTTGGACTAACGGCTCTTTTAAGTAGATAGGATTCAACCATTTTTCCAACAGTGTTTTATTGTTTGCCATGGAACCAGCCCGCAACGCTTAATCTTGGATTATTAGTGTTGACTTCGGACACTTGATGAAAGGAATCTGGAGACACGTTGAAGATTATAAATGAATTCCATTTAGGTACATACGACTTGACTACCTCTTTAGGTATGTGATTTTCTGTGGAG
>CAYMIM010000036.1:0-16817 GCA_964390715.1 Candidatus Woesearchaeota archaeon
TAAGTCATGCTCTCGTTAGTTGTCAGATGAAGCTCTTGGGTAATTGTACTGGCTGATAGTTCTTCTGGATTAAAAAAAGAAAGTCCTGTCAGCGATGGAGTAAAAAAATAAAAGCCCCCAAAGAAAAGCAAAAGAATTAAAAAAACAAAAGGCAATCTTGAGGGTGTTCGTTCTTGATGGAGAGGAGCAGTTGGTTGTTCTGGTGTTGTTTGTTTAAGGCGAAGGATCTTTTGCTCAAGACAGCTAACCTCAGAATCATAATGAATAAAGGTCAGTACATGTCCTCTCTCTCCGAAGAGGGCATCATATCTTTGTAGGTATAACTCTGGAGAGATAATTTGTTTGGTAAGTTGTTGTCGTAAAAGTTTATAGTGTTGTATTTCTTTTTCCTTGCGCTGCTCATAACTCTGAATTTGTTCGCGAAGAACAGCAAGAGGTGAAGGAATAGTCTTTGTTGGTGGTGAAGATATTGGAGGTCTTGCTGTTTGGGGGTCAAGAATAGCTCCCTGTGACGTTTTCAAGGCCTGTAATTTCTGTAGTGCAACCTGTTCATCTCGTCCTAAATAGACAGCTTTAACCTTCCCCTCTTTAGTGCGAATACTCTCGTAGAAGTAAGGACCTATCTTCTTCCCCTTTTTTGTGATAAATTTTTGATACAAGCGCCTCTAACCCCTCTTTAAGGTTAGAAAGTGTAGTGCAACCGCTTTATTTAAAGATTATGGTGTTTCTGAGCCATCTAAAGATGGAGGTAGTTGATCTTCTAAAGGCGTAGAAAGAGGAACAGTAGCTGATTCTTCAATAAATTTCCCTGTAATAGGTGTAGGTTCAGACAAGGCTGGTTTCTTTCCTTGCATAGCGAGACCAAGGATAGATTCAAGGTTATGATCTTTTTGATAAGTATCTATACTATCACCAGCGGGCTTTCCTAAGAAAAGTTCTATGATTTGGAGATCACTTCTCTCCAGTACAGCAAGAGTCATTCCCAAAGAGAAGAAAATTCCCAAGAGTAACAAGATCCAGAATTTTAAAGAGAGTTTATAGCGCGTCATTGTTGTAAGATCACTCCTTTCGATTTATAGGTAGCTAATACTGATTCAGGCACACCTTGCGCGGGATTAAAAGGAATGAAGTTGAAATAAACAGGTAATCCATGAAGCGCGGGTAATGGTAAAACATTCCAAATAACAGTGGCTACGCCTTGGCTGTCAAAAGTTCCTGTATGCACAAATCCTAATTGTGGCCCATAAAGTAAAGAAGCGACAAATAATCCGCTGCCGGTAAGATCAATAAGTCTTCCATCGCTTAAGAAGAAACCTGGTGTCGTTGTCAGATCCATAGCGAAGAGATATTGTTTGTTTGCCATGTCAGGATCAACAAGTTGAATAGTCATGGGCTGACCTATTTTTGGTGTCGTGCTGCTCACAGTGATTTGTGGATAAGGTAATTTCTTCCATCCATCAATGCGTGCAAACGGATATTTGTCTTCAATGGTCCCTAATGAAATAAGACGATAAGGATTATCACAAATACCATCCCAGTTATTATCTATACAAGGGTGTGGAGAATAATAATTTCCCTCGCCATTCAGATTCCATTGATTGTTAGCTCCACCATCTGTAGGTTTATTTGTAGGAGTATAATCTACAAAATTATTATGGTAAATAACATTATTTAAGCAATTAGAGTTTAAAATGTAAATAGGGCGAGCAGATATAGAACTACTGATAGTATTCTCGCTAATGTTATTATTCGAAGATCCAGACCGCAGGCTGAGTTGTCCATTTTGATTCTGGGTAATTAAATTATCGGCTAGCTTGCTATCAGTGACAGTATCAAATCTTACTCCCCATTGTGTCTGGCTGATAGTGTTCTTTTCCAAATATATTCGCTGGGAATTTTTAATCCAGGCGCCATTATCAATACTCAGAGAAAAAACAGAATACAGAACAGAAATATCATTCGAAAGATCAATTACCATTCCATTTTGATTATTAATGACTGCGCAGTTCTTGATTTGCACATTTTGTCTGCCAGTGACTGCAATACCGGTAACACCAGCGCCATTGCTATCCAAGACAGCTCCATTGCAGTCCAGTTTGACATTATCCGCGGTTACGCTAATGCCATCAGGTACAAGATAAGTTCCAGGGCTGAAAGTAACATCTTCTTTGACTTCGCATCCACTCACTACTTGCGGTAGATAGAGTTTGCAATTAGGATCACTTTCGCCAATAAAGACATTGAAATTAACTCCTCCATTCAAATTAGAAGGTTCTGTAGCGACAGCTTTGAAGACATAATTGCCAGCGCTTTTGAGGTTAGTCTGCCAGATAAATTCATTAGGTTTATTCAGAACAGGGATAAATCTAGGATCAAGAAGTCCATTGCTGTCTTTGATAGCGTACGTCAGAGGTTCATTATTGTAGGAAACTGCTTTGATGATCACATACACTGCGCCAACTTCATTGATGCTGATATCGGCGATAGGATCCACACCAGGAGGAGGGGAACCAGAAGGGTTTGACTTAGAGCGCATGGCATATTTGTCTTGTTTATTTACGTCAAACGTGTAAGGGTCGTCGCAAATATTGTCGAAATTTCTATCCGTGCAGCACATGCTTCCTTTGCACTGAGTGTCCTTGAAAAATATGTCATAAAAATTGCCAAAGGTGTAATTATTTCCCAAAATGCGGATAGCGTCATTCCATTTGTTATTTAATCCTTCATCATACGCGGGATCAACAGTATTGTCAAAGAAGTTCATAAAAACAGTAGTATTCTCCGAGGTGCTGGATAATTGAACACCCACATTAGAAATACTGTCCTGTAGTCGAAGAACTAAATCAAAACTATTTCGTTGAACGCGGTTATTTTTAGAGTTAACTAAAACACCAACATCAGTGTCAAAAATCTGGTTCAATTCGACAACAGCGTCATCAGCGCCTTGCCCCAATTCTATGCCTCGATAAGCGTTCTGGATGGTATTTTGTCTAATCTCATTGCTTTTGGCGCTAATAGCCCCGGTGTTTTTAATATAAATTCTTCCTGAGTTAAGCAGTGTATTAGAGCCAATATAATTATTATCGATAGTATTATGCGAAGAGCCTTCTAAAAGAATCGCGGTATCGCCATCTATGTAAGAGAAGTTATTGTCTTGAATATTGCTGTTGTTGGTATATTGCAAAAAAATGCCTCGGTAAGAGCTTAAAACTGTGTTGTTGATAATTTGATGATTGATTGCTGGTGAAGGAGTCATAACAGTATTATTAAAATTGCTGCCGATGATGCGAATCACCCAATTGCCATTGTTAAAAGTATTATCTCTTACAGTTAGATGTTCTACGGGAGGTTTGGGAAGAGTGCCGGGATAAGATATTGGTTGCTCGTTGGAGACTGCGTAACCGTAGTTGGTAAAGTAGCAATTTTTGATAGTGATGTCCTTAGTCCCACCAACTTGTATTAAAGGTCTGCCCAAATTCTTGTCAATAAGCCGCGCCCCATTGCAGTCCAAAGTAGTGCTATTTACAACAAAAGTAAGATTCTCAACCTGATAAACCCCTGGAGTAAAGGTAGTGTCTTGCGAAATCGTGCAATGGTCTGTAGGAGTTTTTCCACATTCAGCAGCGGAAACAAAAGTAAAGGCTAGAAAGAATCCTAAGAAAATGCCTAACAACAGCGACGTGAATTTCATAGAGTACTCATAACCCCTAACATATAAGGTAAAACTCCTTAATAAGCTTATCGCAGTATTGTCTTTGACCAGTAGTAGGAAAGAAAGCGAAAAAGGGTGTTTAAAAAAAGAGAAGATAAGGAAAGAGAGAAGAAAATAAAAAAGAAAAGAAAAAAAGACGAGTTATCGTCTTTGGTTGCCTGAATACTGAGGGTAATAGTAGTAGGTTTGACCTTCAGCGACATTCGTCATAGTTTCATTGCCATTACCATCTTCTTTCATCTTGCGGAAAGCGATGATAAGACCTAAAACCACTAAAGCGATAACCAAGATCACGAAGATCACGGCTAAAACTGTCTTGAGTGAAGCTGTGTTGGTTTCTTTCTTGACGCCAACGACTTCAGTGTTGACATTGAACTCATGAACGATTTCTCGTCCCATAAGGACACGAACGACAGAAACATAGTTTCTTGGTTCAGCGTTGTCATTGGCTCTGATGAAGATATTCGCTTCAGCGGTGCCATCAGCTAGAACGGTGATGAAACCAGGTTCTACACGGTATTGGCCCCAAGGCGCTACACCATCAACTTGAATAGTGTATAATCCTTTTTCAGTGCCCATGTTGGCGAACATCAGCTTGTACGAAGTTTCCTCGTTTTGGTTGACGCGCTTAGTCGTGCTGTCGATGTTGATTAACGTGTCAACTTCCTTAGGTTGCTCCAAACCCTTGACAAAGATCTTTCGTGATTCAGTCAAAAGGCTGTGGCCTCGGTTGTATAAAACGTCAACTTTTAACAGGTATTCCCCAGTTTTAGCGTCCTCAGGAATTCTCAAGAGGAAGTCTAGTTGTCTGGAGCTTTGTTCATCGAGTCTGAATACTTCATTTTCTTCTTGGTGTTCAGTGATGAGCTCATCAATGTAATTGCTGGTGAAGATGCCTAATTCAGGGACAGAGACAGTGACTCTGACATCATCTTCCTTCAATTCACCCATGTTCTCAACACGGACAATAGGGAAAATAGGTTGTCCTGCCATGACAGAAGTGCTAGGGTTAACAACAATGTCAAAGATGTTCAAAGAGTGTCTTTGTTCATCAATGTTTAAAGTGAATTCCACTTGGTCTTCATTTCTTGAGTCAGAAGCTTCAATGCGTAGAGTGTATAACTCAGAAGCGTCAATGTCTTCTGGAATAACTAAAGTGAGTTTCTTTTTATAGACAAGACCTTGATCAACAGAGAAAATTTCGCTGATATCAGAAACAGTGCCAAATTCATAGCCGACGATTCTTGCTTCAACGCGGACATCAGGAACTTGACCGCCTGGAATAGTCGCGTTGCCTTGAAGAGTAACTTCAATTTCGATAGTCTCGCCTCGTTCAACATCGAGGTTAGGAATGGTGTTGCTTCCACCAAAGACTTGAAGGTCATTCACCTCCACAGAAAGAATATCATAATCTGGTGCTGCCGCGGAGACTAAGCCTGCGCAAACAGCGAACACTAGCATAAGTGCATAGATAAATGTTGATTTCATGGTATTGTGTAACCCCCAATGTTTCTCGAGATATCTCGAATCGTTGTTATTGGTCAGTTACGACTAGTATATAAATCTTTCGGGTAGTGACAACAAATTGCTAAAGAGTGCGGAGAAGAGCTGCGGAGCCTAAGATGAGCAGCATGCCAACGATGACTAAAGTGCTTGCTAACAACAAATCTACAGGTGGTTCATCTACTTGCTGGGATGATAGTGATGGAAGATGCGCGGTGGGCGGGTCTTGAATATAAGAAGTAAGTTGCACAGTTTTGCATCCAGCGAAGGTGAATGATTGAAAGCTTTCTTTGATGTCTTTTCCGCTATAGAGATAAGCGTCAAATGTGAATTTCCCTTGGGGCTCTTCGCTGAAATATAAAGGTATCAGGATTTGTTCTCTGCTTCTTGGTTCAATTTTGGTGCTTGGGGAAAACGCGTGCACTCCTAAAGGTTTATTGAGCAATTCCACATATGCTTCTTCTGTGAATGATCCTGCGTTGACTATATCTACTAACACTAAAACTTCCTTACTGCAACGCAATGATTCCGCGCTTATGATGATGCTGGAGATACTGATGTCATGTTCCAGTTTTTTTTCTGGAGCTGCGGCTACGAAACTAGTCAAACAAAACAAGACTATAAGCGCAAGAGTAAGTGATTTCATTACCACTAGAGAATAGTGTTATCTCTTTTTATGTGTTGTGGTAGAAAGAATATCAGGAGAGCTAATAGAAAAAGTAAATGGGGGTAGTAGGATTTGAACCTACATCAAGCGCTCTGGAGGCGCTCATTCTAACCGGGTTGAACCATACCCCCTACAGAGAAAAAATACCCATAGAACTTTATAAGGATTTCTTTTGTAGATTTATTTTTCTTCTTCTACACTAGGCTCAGGAACATCGTCATCATCTTTATCGCCAAGCTTTCTCGTGAACGTCGAAGCAATATCAATCACATATTTCCCTTCCGCTAGTTTATACACAAGTGGTTTTCCTTTGAATAAGTCAATGAGATCTATTTCAAATTTGCCTGGTTGCAGCATGCGGATAGATTCTAAATCTAAAACAACAGGATGTTCTGGCTCTTGCTCTTCGCCAACAAAATCCATCGCGTCATGCTCAAGTTGCTGTTTGTCTTCAACAGTTAATTGCGCGGTCATCTCTTTGGCTGCTTTAATAGCTTCTCGTTTCATGTAGAAAAAAAATCTGCTCCCGCACGTGCATCCCTTCAAGATGATATCAGAGCCGTCATCATACATCTTGGAGCAACGGACGCATTGGTGGGGCATTGCTTACCTTCGTTTGCGAGAGCGTGACGTCGTGCTTCGTTTTTTGGAAGTTTTTCTTCCGCCAACTGCGGTGTGCATCGTCAACAGCATCATGTTATTCGGATCTCGTTTGATCTCGCGGACAATAGTGGCTGGCCCAATAATAGTAATGCCATCTCTGTTGCCTACTATATATTTGACCATTTCCTTCTTGACGCGTCTCAATAATTGCAAGTTTTTTTCTTCAGGGTAAATGGTGCAGATCTCAATGCCTCGGAAATTCTCTTCAATCAAGTGCATCGTCTGCTGGATTAATTGTCCTTCCTCTTCAGGATGTAATCGTCCTTGCATTAAAACAATTTTATTTCCTTTGACAATATCAAGCAGTCTATCAATACGCTCACTCGTCTTCAGATGCTCAATATCCGCGTACGGCACAAATTGAAGTTTTAGCATGTTTCCCTTTCACCTCTACTTTAATACCTTGAATAAAGACTCGTAAAATTCTTCCATGTTTTTTCCGTTCATCGCTGAAATGCCAACCACATCATATTGGGGGAAAGCGTTTTCGATCTTTTTCAAACTGGATTTCTTCAAATCTACTTTGTTGCCAGCGATAAGGACAGGAATATTTCTTGCCGCTAAATTACCGATGATGGTGACATTCACTTGCGAATAGGGATTTTGTGTAGAGTCTAAAACAACAACAACACAGTCCATATCATCTAGCCATTTAATGGAGTCAATAACGCCTTTGGTCGCTTCTTTTGCTCTGACCTTTGCTTCTTTTTCTGACATCTTGTATTTCATGAAATCTTCATAATCAATCTTCGTCGCGATGCCTGGAGTGTCAACCAAGCTGAAAGTTAGCTCTTTTTTGCCGTGTTTGATATGAATTTTTTCCTTGACCATGACTTCTCTGGTTTCATGAGGGACATTAGACACAGAACCCATCTTTTCGCCTAGCCAGTCTTTGCAGATGCGATTTGCTAGGGTAGTTTTTCCCGAATTTGGCGGGCCATAGAGACCCATTTTAATATGCCTCTTTTGGGAAAAGAGCTTGTCAACCATGCGCTGAATAAAATCTCTTAGGAATTTGATCATAAAGGTACTCAACCCCTCCTAAGTTAAGACACGCCATCTTCTTTTTAAGCATTTCTGTAGTGGAGGAGCACTATTGTGTAGTGCTAAATATCAACAACAACTCTTGCCTTGTAACCTTGCTTTTCCTTAGTAATCGAGAACATATGTTTAGTGATTGCCTTGACGTCATTGCCCAGTTCATGCTTCTTTCTATCAATCGTTTCTCCTTGTAATGCGGCGGATAAAGTGTGCTCTTTTCCATCTTTGCCCAAGGTAACTTTGACCGTTTTAAACAAAAGCAATTCAGTGTCTTTCAAATACACTAATTCAGACAAAAAATCATACAATACATTTTCTAGTGAGTCCGCGCGTAAATGAATTTCTCTTTTCACAGTAGCATCAACCGTTTTTAGATTAACCATCATCGTAAACATCGCTTCCGCGCAATGCTCAAATAATTCTTGAATGGTCTTGCCAAAAGCGTCAAACGCGATATCCGCTACAGCGACATCTTCGAGAAAGACAAAGGGTTTCATCAGCAAGCAAACGTCAGAAGCATATTTAAAGACTTGTAATCAACAAAGAAAAATGTCTCGCTTCCAGAATATAGGATTAGGAGCACTCGTAGCAGCCATGAGTAGTTGCGCGACAGTACCAGAAGATTATTTGCCTCCGGCAATTACGTCACAGAAAGTTAATTTTGCAAATGACTATGATGTCCAGATACTATATGGACCTGTCAGTTCTGTAGTTTTTATGGGAAAGTATAAGGGAGAAGGAAAAGGCGTGGATAGTTTCGATCTCAAGAAGGGAATGATTATGGGTATTGATTACAGAAATAAATGTGCTCTTGATACTGTCCTAAGAGTAGAGGAAGTAAAAGGTACTCCTTTAGAAACAATGCCTTATGCAGAAGTCGATAGAATTTATCTGTTGGTGAGGATATTACAATTGAGCAGAAACAAGTAAATTCGAAAATATTCCGAACTTTCCGGAAAACTTCTAAATATACATCAGAGAGGTAGTTAACTTCTCAAAGTGCCTCATGAGATTTATAAACCAAGTTTAGTTTTTTGTTATATGATCACCGCAGATTTTGATGAAGAAATCAAGCAACAATATCAAGAAGGAAAGTCTTGTAAAGAAATTGTTGAATTCCTTTTTACAAAATATAATCATAAAGTTCGTCCAGAACTAGCGAGGAGAAGATTAGTAAAATTAGGGATAAAAAGAAGAGATAGAATACAATCTTCTACACTTTTTTATCGAAAGAAGGAGCCTGTCACAGAAATACTAACATTCTATAATAAAAATAGACCAATAAGAGAAATAGCTAGAAATTTTAAGATAGCAAGAGGAACTATAAAGAAAATTCTGAAAGAAAACAATGTTAAGATACGGGGAAGCAGATCTGCATTGCTTGCAATGGGTCATATTCAAGAGAAAAAGAAGTTTAAGCCAAATACATATGAAAAAGCATACCTTTACGGATTAGTTGGAGGAGATTTAACACCAGTAAGAAAATCAAACTATACTTTACATCTTATCACTCATTCAACACATCTGACTTTCATAGAGTTATTATACAGAACATTTAACAAGTATGGTCCTACATCTTACAAACCAAGAAAAGAGGGAGATTTTAGATTCGCAACACATATGGATCTAAAAAGTTTTTCTTTTTTATTAGACTCTAAAAGTTATAAAATACCAAACTGGATAAACCAAGACAATTTTTATGCATTCTTAGCAGGATATATTGATGCTGATGGCAGTGTAATGATCAAAAAGATTTACAGTAATTTTCAATTTATAATTAGAATATGTGGGGAAAATATTTTACTATTAACAGAGATGAAAAAGAGGCTAGAACGAGAAGGTTATAATGTCTCTATACATAAAAATCATTCTAAAGGTGATAAAAGCTATAGAAATGGAAAATTATTTCAATATAATGAAGATTACTATGTAATTGACGTATATAGAAAGGAAGAAAGCCTTCGTTTATTACAAAAATTACCTTTACGACATCCAGAGAAAATAGCAAAAAAAGAATTAATATTTAGTATTGCTCAGAGAGGTCTAGTTAGATGGAAAGACGTTGAAGATGAAGTTATACAATTAAGAGAGAGAATACAAAAATCAGTGCAATTAAAAAAATGTTTAGAAGAAATAGATTAAAGTTTCCAGTACCCTTCACGTTGCCTATTGGGCGAAGAAGTACTACAGATTTTGAAATCCCTGACTTGTTCAGCGTGTCAAGCACATCCGTAATTTCTTTGTATGCGGCACCAGCCTCTTCAGCTAGTCCACTATAGCTTGTCGTTCGCACATAGATGCCTTTCTTCTCCATGCTTTTTTGCAACGCATGTCCATCAATAGTTCTTTTCGCTTCAGTTCGTGACATCGTTCTCCCACTGCCATGTGCGGTACTACCAAACGTTTCATCCATGGCTTTCTGTGTTCCCACTAAGAGCGCGCTGCCAGTTTCCATTGATCCGCCCAAAATAATTGGTTGCCCAGTTGCTTTGTACAAAGGAATCAATTCTGGATGTCCAGGTGGAAATGCTCTAGTAGATCCTTTTCTATGCACTACTAATTTTTTCTTCTTGCCATCAACTTTATGCTCTTCGACTTTCGCGACATTATGCGCGACGTCATAAATCAAGTTCATGTCCATATCTTCAGCTTTTTGTTGAAAGACATGTGCGAATGCTTCTCGAACACGATGTAAAATCACTTGTCTATTAGCGAAAGCCATATTCGCGGCGCAAGCCATGCCTTTGTAATAGTCTTGTCCTTCTGGCGAGTTGAAAGGTGCGCAGCTTAATTCTTTGTCTGGCACACTAATGTTATACTTCCGCATCGCGGTTTCAAACGTGCGTAAATAATCAGTAGCTAATTGATGTCCCAGTCCGCGAGATCCACAATGAATCATCACAACAATCTGCCCGTCTTGAGTAATCCCAAATTTCTTTGCTAATGCTGGCTCATGAATATTTTCTTTCTTCACCACTTGAATTTCTAGATAATGATTGCCAGAACCTAGTGTGCCGAGTTGCTCAATGCCTCGTTTTTTCGCTTTGTCAGAGACTTTGCTCGGATCTGCCCAGTCAATTTTTCCTTTGCCTTCGCATCGGGTAATATCTTCTTTCCACCCATAGCCATTATCAACGCACCACTTCACGCCATCAGTCATGACATCGTCAAATTGCTGATTATTTACTTTTACAAATCCTTTGCAGCCAACACCAGCTGGCACAGTTTTGAAAATATGATCAACAAGTTCTTTTAATTTTGGCTGTACTTCTTTGATCGTTAAGTTGGTTGTTAAAAGTCGCATGCCACAATTCGAAATAATAAAAGTATTTGCAATAAAATTATGGTCTTCGTGATTAATAGTAAAATCATAAACTTGTTCTCTTACCGGTTTTTCCTCAATAGATACAATAGGATCCCAAAGAAAATCAGCGAATGTACCTGCATTATATTTATGAACAAAATTTTCAAATGTAGGAAATTCTCGAGATATTCTACTCTGTCGTGATTTACTCCAAAGTCTTCCATTTACTAAAACAGGACTTATATCTTGTTGTACTGCATAATGAAGGATCAGTGATGTGCGCACACCTTGTTCCTTGTAAGATAAAGCTTGTGCAACAATGACGTCAGTTTTCTGGAGAATAAATTTCTTGTGGTTCAGATACTGAAGTGCGTGTAGCGATAAACGTTTTTTACGTTGACAATATTCAAACCCTAGAGTAGACCAAAGTTTAACTAGATTGTCTAATTGAGCAGATATTTTCAAAGAAAGTTTAATAGTTTTCTTCCCCTGTTTGTTAACTACCCCCTTCAAGCGATAAAGATGAGTGCATTCAAGACCAAAACAAGATAATAAGTCTTTAATTTCGTGCATAAAAAAGGAGAGTTCTTGTTCAAGCTCCTCTATCTTATTCTGGTTAAATGAAGGCTCTTTAAAAGAAGTAAGCTCTTCTGGTCCTTGTTGCGGTTTTGAAAGTTCTGCGCCAAATAATCCTGCAAGATATAATCGTTTTATCCATAACGGTGCTTCTTTTATCCAAGAAGGAACTCTTGTTGAACAGAAAGATTTGTTACCTTTAGGAACTCCTAATGCGTGTAGTAATATTGTTAATGATTGTGTATTCATATAAAGCTGTGTTGAATGACCAGAAATAACTCTTTGAGAGCCATCATATTCAGAAACAACGCTGGTATATTTTTTGGTTTGCGTATATCTACAATTAAACCCCAATTGTTGAATGTCTTTTTGTATAAGTAGCAGATCTTCTTCTTTACCTATAAAGCGAGTAGACCACATGTTCTGTTTTCGTTTTTTGCTATAATAGTATCCGAGCCAGCCATCTCCTGTTGTAAACCCCACAAGTCTTGCAAGAATAGGAAGTTTTTCAGAATTAAATCGCAATGGTAGCAAATGTTTACTCTTAAGTTTTTTAATAATGTTCTCTCTACCTGGAGCTATACGTCGAATATCTTCTTCATCAAGAACAACCATATCATTTGGTTCTTCATAAGCAACTCCAACAAAAGGATTAATAGCTACTAGATCGTTTTTTTGTAAATCTTGTAAAGGAACCATGCCTCGTTGGGTATAGAATGGATGATCTTTTGTAGCAGTAAGAGTAGCGCCGCTTTTCGTGGTAAGAGTATAGACTTGTTGATTTCTTTTTTTCATAAATAAGATGGGACGTGTGGTGGTTTCTTGTTTTGTTGTTAGATTAATGGATTTAGTCGTGTGATCAAATTTATTTTCAAATGCTTTGATAGGCAAAAAATAACCATATTCCGTAATAATTTTAGAATCTCCAGTAATACAATTTATGTCAAAACCTATACCCCCAGGACTAATGATACCAGTTTCCGTATCAAATGCGGCAACGCCTCCAATCGGAAAACCATAACCCCAATGACCATCAGGCATGCACAAAGCATATTTTTGTAAACCCGGTAGCATAGCGACGTTTGCAACTTGATCAAACACACCAGCATCCATTCCTTCGAGAAGTTTCTTCGTTGCGATAATCCGTCCAGGAACCAACATGCCTTTTTTATAAGAAGTAGGTAATTCCCAAGTAGTTGCATCGACTTGTGTAATCTCTTTTGGAATATTAGACATAACAGAAAATGAGCTCATTTATTTTATAAGAGTTGCTATTAACGAGCTACCTATATTGTCCATAACACGAAGGTTCACATAGAAAAAACGAAACCCTTAAAGAGCTTTGTGATACTAAAAAAAGAGAAACCATGAACGAAAAACAAAAACTAGAAATTCGATTTTATCTAGGTCTCATAGTGCATAGTGCAGCTATCTATACAACTAAAAAAGAAAAGGGCGATATAGATGAAAAAAGTATGCTTGGTAAATTAGTAGCGAATGCAGAAGCGTCAGTGAAAAGAAGACAAGAACAAAATTTACAAGCGATTGTTGCGGTGCTCAATAGAGAGCCAACCTCTTTAGTGCTTCATGAAGTAAAAGCAGAATTGACGAGAATGGTAAGAGACTCATATAGTGCAGCATTTGAGCAGACCATTACAGGTAAACAAGATAGCCCTTATCAAGCAGCACAAGAAACAATAGTAGAGGGCGGAGAAAGACTATTGAAAAAAGACTTAGAAGAAATGCTAGAGAGAATAAGAATAAAAGAGGGACTCTATATGCTAGTTCCAAGAAAATAAAGAAAGAATACAAGAACTTACATCTCTTCTCGACCACTGTAGTATCCGGAAAAATAACCACAAACTATATAAGTAAGTTTAAACATAAACTTAAACATATGGTAAAGACAATTACGATCATGGAAGACGCCTATGAAGCATTGAAGAAAAAGAAAGCCAAAGATGAGAGTTTTAGCGACACCATTAGAAGAATGTGTAAGGAAAAAAAGATAGATTGGGATCAGTGGTTTGGTATTTTAAAAGGAAGAGATGTTGGTGCAAAAGAAATGAATAAACAGATTATGGAAAATAGAGCGAAAATGTCACAAGATATGGAAGATCGCATAAAAAGACTGCAGAGGCAACAAGCTCATGCTCGTACTTGATAGTACAGCAATTATTGAAGTGCTTAATGGGTCACAGATAGGGGCTAAAATAAGAGGACAATTGAGCGAAGATACAGTAACAACTGCTTTAAGTGTGTATGAAGTAGGTAGAGGAATGAAAGAACAGCAGAAAGAACACATAGCTCATTTTTTTGAACAAATACCTATATGTGCTTGTACTAAAAGTACTGCAGAAAGAAGTGCTCAGATAGAGAAAGAATTAAGAAACACAGGAAAAATGATAAATCAGATAGATATCTTGATTGCTGGCATTTGTCAAGAACTCGATGCAACAATCGTAACGCTCGATAAAGATTTTCTTAAAGTACCAAAATTAAGAGTCAGGATGATGGAAAAATAAACAGTCTTAGGGAGTAGATAAGTAATATTCAATCATAGAAATCTTTAAAAAGAAAACAAAAGTCATCTTGCTGAATGTTACACAAAATAAAAAACAGACTCGAGTGTTGTGACAAAACATTCTACGTTATTTTTCGCTTGCTAGTAGGTTTTATGTTCTTCGCGCACGGCGCTCAGAAAATATTGGGTTGGTTCGGTGCTAAGGGAGCCCAGCCACTCATGAGCTTGATGGGTGTTACGGGCATTGTTGAAGTCATCGGAGGTCTCTTGATTTTCTTCGGTCTTTTCACCCGTTTAGCCGCGTTCGTTTCTGCCATCGAGATGCTCGTAGCATATGTCAAGGTACATTTAGGTCTTGGTACGCTAGCGGGATGGATACCATTGATGAATAAAGGAGAACCAGCATTGCTTTTCTTCGCGGCGTTCCTCATCATATTGATTTATGGTAATGGACATTGGAGTCTGGAAAAACTGTTCTCCAAAAAAGAAGCTTTCTAAAACATACTACTCGAAAGCGACAGCATACAATTTATATAGCTCTTAAGAAGTCCTAAAAACTAGAGGGGGTGAACAGATATGGCTAAAAAGATGATGGGCAATATGTCAGGAAAGAAAGGATGCTCATGCAGCGTGGGAAAGATGATTCTAGGAGTTATTTTTATCGCGGCAGGACTCTATGCTGTAGTAGCAGGATTCAATGCGCAAGCCAATTTCGGACAGCTAGGTATGCTCAATATATTCCTCTATTATGTCGTAGGTATCTTCTTGATCTGTGTTGGTAAATTCTTCAAGAAAGCCTCATACATGTGCTGTGATGCGCATAATATGATGTGTAAATAAACTTTTTCTTCTTTTTTCTTCTCATAAATAAGCTTCTATTTCTCGATGAATTTAGAAAAAGAAACCAGATACATATCTTTATATAGGCAGGGATATACTATATCTGCATAGTATACAGTACTCTTTCTAACGAATGAGCAATGTAGGACTACAGAAATAAATCAATACACAAGGTGTAAGAACAAATGAAACAAAATTTTGGATCAGATGATAGAGGCCCACGAAGAAGCTTCGGCGGACCTAGAGAGATGCATAAAGCAGTATGTGGCGACTGTGGCCAAGAATGTGAAGTACCATTCAAGCCTATGGAAGGAAAACCAGTTTACTGTCGAGAATGCTATCCAAAGCACAAGAAATTCTAAACTAACTAGAATTACGCTCAAAAAGACGTTGACTTTTTTTTCTTTTTTTCTTTTTCTCAAATAACTAAAACCATCATTTTGCCCCGTCAGTGAGAACTATAGAACTAATAAAATAAAGAATAAGAAGGTATAAATTTTAAATATCGTCTTTAGTAAAATATTTATCCATAAGCAGAAATATTAATCTATATCAGGATCATACAAGACACCATTATATTCGTCCGTATCAGGATCATACAAAACACCATTAAACTTATTTACTAGGCTTTGAGTTAATCGGTCTGCTTCCTCAAAGTTCTCAGGATTAAAATTGACATTTGCTTCTGAAACAACAGAAAAACCAGCTCTACGCCAATTAGGTACATCTTCTGAATCTTCAGTTTTCTGTACATGAGGGGAATAAAACATACAAGGCCAAGGATTGTCTGTTCTTTCAAAAATAAGATAATCACCAGAACCATCTTTTTTCTTTTCAATAGAGGTATAACCTTGCTGCTTCATGAAATCTTCTAAACCAGTTGGTTCTTGTTCAAATCCAATAAAAAGATCTAAAGTCATGTTAAGCCGCCAACGCGTAACCCTTTCCTGATGGGAAAGCAAGTTCGCCTCTGAAAGGTTCATCTCTTTGATATAAAGGAGATTGATAAGATTGATTAACAACTGCCGCTAATTCACCTGCTGTTTCTTTGCCTGTAGCTCCTTGATAACGAGCTTGTAAAACATATCGCATGCCAGCGTTTTTAGCTTGACCAACCAATGCTTTAAGGGCAGAATCTCCTTGCACAGGTAGATTGTCTACACTTTCTGTTATAAGCTCCAATTGATTAGGTGTTTGAGCCATGTTTCTGATAGTTGGTAGTTCTGCTGTAATATCCTTCTCCAAAAATCCATAAATAGCATCACGACTGTTTTTCATACCTAGTATTAAGCTAAGCTACTATATAAACCTTTCTATTTTTACCACTATGAAGTGACATTAGAGAAGTGTTCATAAAGAGCCTCAGGAGAAGCTATAAAGAGCTTTTAGACAATGAGAAAAGATATATTAAGTAAGCATCAAAAATAAACCTTTAAATAAGACTCTCTTAAGATCTAACAGCATGAAATCTCTCTTGAAAGAATGGCTCAACCCAGTCTATCTGACCGAGAAAAAACGCTCGCAAATCAAAGAGCAATTCGTAAACAACAAGCCCTTTCCCCACTACCTCTTCGAAGACTTCCTATTGCCAGATCAAGCCTTAGAGCTGCGGAAAATCTTAGTGACTTCTCCTTTTGAAGAGAAAGACGCGGACTTATTTTTCTTTGCCCAGACTGAAGATCTCCACAACTGTAATGAAACTTTAATCAAAGACTTTCTGGCGTTCCTCGCGTCAGAAGAGCTTCATGACTTGCTTACTAAGATCACAGGAAAAAAGCTCGTGCGAACCATAGATGCCTTCGGCGCGGTCTACCCTCCTACAGGCTATTTATTGCCGCATGACGATATGCTTGAAGGACGTGCTGTCGCTTATGTCTGCAATATGTCCCAAGGTTTCAAGAAAACTGATGGTGGCGCTTTAGAGTTATTCTCCACAGAAAATCACGTGCCTAAAGAGGTAGTTAAAACTTATGTCCCCAAATGGAAT
>CAYMIM010000037.1:0-7139 GCA_964390715.1 Candidatus Woesearchaeota archaeon
GAATTGTCAAGAAAAACATACAGCCCTCTATATGCCTGAATTAGCGGAAGCTCGTATACAAGGTCAGCAACCATGGGATGAATGGCGAACAACGCCAAGCATCAGAGCAACAGGCAAAACAAAGCAAGGCAACGCGGTCGTTGTCTACGCGCATGTTCCTAATTGGCTAGCGAATCCAGCGAACATCAGAGCAGCGAAAGAACAAGGCTTAGTCAATTATGCGGCTCGACTTCCTCAAGACGAATTCCAAAGACTCGTTGATGCTGAAGACAAGCAAAAGGACTGGGTTGTTGACCATGAAGTATTAAGAAAAGCACCATCAGGTAGAATTCCACTAACACAAGCTTTGGAACATCCACAAACTATTCCATTTTTAGGCGGACAAGAACGCGCAGAACGTTATTTACCAAAACACGCAAAAGCATACAACACAGAGACAATTGGTGTCCGGCATGTTGATGATCTTACTGATGAATCTCCACTCGCGCGTTTGCTCTATCTGGGCGACTATTACTACGACGGCCTCAATGGCTACGTCATCCTCGACGACCTTGGCCATTTTGCTGGGGTACGTAACGCAAGCGCCGAAGGCGCAGCGCAAAAAATGGAGTTTTATACTCCTCAACAATTAGCTCAAGCACTGCAAGAATTAAAAATGAGTGAATTAGAATTACAAATTTTACAAGCATTAAGGAGCAAAAACTAACACTATGAAAATAACTACTCTTTTGTTATCTTTTGTCTTATTTTTAACACTCTTTGGCTCTACAGCTGAAGCAGCCTACGTCTATGGGTCTTATGGCAATGGGTATAGCTCACCTTTTTCAAGTTCAAATAGCTTATCTTATCCAGGATCTGGTAGAACCAATGTTTATGATGAAAGCTTTTCTTTTCCAAGAGGAAGAGGCAGCATGTATTACTCTAATCAAAGAGACTCAGTTTTAGACTCATTTTCTCAAAGCCAAAATATTGATAGAACAAACACTGTTAATGATCGTTTTGTTGACAACTTCTTTGGCAGCCAAGCGAATTACAATCGCAATCTCTTAGACTTATCACAACAGCAATCCTCAACTAACTCTGGATCCAGCTTTGATGGCGGCTCTTCGCAATACCGCTTTGGCGACTGCAGCACTCCAAGTTATCAAAGAAGTTTACATGGTGACTACAAAGGCAGCAGAAATGACTTCACGATTACAGAAACTATCTGTGGTGGACAGCAAATGAACTTACAGAGAAACTTTGGCAATGGCAACACTTACGCAAACAGCGCATCTAGCAATGGAAGAGCTTTACAAGATTCCCTTAACGCTGGATTGACTACTAGAACTACGAACACTGATAGAACAAATACTGTCAAAGAGACTCAGCAATTGAAGAACTCTGTTTCTTATCAGAAATCTAGTTTTGGTCAAGGCTATACTTTAGTGTTTAACTGATCAACCAATATAGGTTGTTTCTTTTCCATTTTTATTCTCTATTTTCGCTTCTTTTAATGAGACCGCTTTCTTTAGCTTTGTGACTTTGACTGCGCCTTTCTTTGGCAGACCAATAGAACCATCTTCCTGCAATTCACTAATATCTATCTTTGTCTTTAATTCTTTTTGCAACACTTTGAGAATCTCTTTCGCTCCCTTGACGCCCAAGTAATGTGGATGACCAAAAGTTTCCGCCAATAAAGCTACTGATGGGATGTTTCTTTTTCCAGCTAGCGCAGGCAAGACTCCTGAGACTCCAATAATGGGACCGACAACGCCGTGAATTTTTGTGTTTGTCGTCGCAGCGTATTTCTGCATGATCTTTTTTGAATTTCCTGTGCAATAGACTATAGGATTTTCCGGGACCGCTGGCAACGCGATACCGCCCAATGTGACGATTTCCATGTTTTTTACGTTGTGAAACTTGTCCAATAAGGTGTGACAGAACTCGTAACAGGATTTTTCTGAGGTGGGCTCAATATCGCCAGCCAAAAATAACACACTACGACCATTGACTTTCGTGTGATAGACTTCAATCAAGGGTAATTCAATCATATTCTCCTCATTTACGAAGACGCAATGTGGCATGTCATATGAAGAACATTCTAAGATTTTTCGCGCATCTAGTTTCTCGATTAAGAAGTCGACCGCGATTTTTCCTACGTTTCCAACACCAGGCAAGCCCTCAATCAGAATTGGATTCTTGAATGCTGGACTGGAAATTTTTTTAATGTCCCACGTCATTTTATTCTTTCGCGAATCTATTTTTATAAAGCTTTGGATTGCTCTAGGTTTTGTTTTCCTATGCGACGATATTTTCCCCACTTATCTTCTATGCTAAATTTTGCTGGCTTGGGAGAAAGACTTCGCCGCTGACATTGTGGGCAAGACGCTTTGAGCGTGAATGATCCGCAAACGGGACAACGGAGAATTTCTGTTTTCATTTCTTCTCCAAGATACCTTCGCCACCCTCTTTTTGTATCGCATTGACCAAGAATTCCCCCATTTCTCTTAAAGCGACGTCCGCTGTCTTGTAATCTACAGCTTGGATTGTCATACTATAGCGAGGAGCACCCAAATATTTGAATACTGGTTCATATTTTTTTGTTTTCGCGAAGTCTTTTGTTTTTTTCATGACTTGCTTGATTATTTCAACACCATTGGCAGCGCGACTTTTTACTTCAACAACAATGGTCATTTCCACTTCCGCTGGCTTCATACGAGTTTGAATAAGCTCCGTGAGCTTTTTGGCAAGAGCATGGTCTACACCTTCAGCCGTTAGCGCTTTTTCTCCATGCAAGAACACTTCATTGAACGCAGCGTTTAGAGAACCGAAAGTCTTGACGAGCTTTTCACCTATTTGCTTATACAACGCCTCGACTGTAGTTTTATTTTGCTGCGCGACATACCCTAACAATTTCTCCGCTTTTAGCTCTAACTTAATCTCTGTACTTTTCGCGATCTGCATAGACACGGTAACCCGACGCAAGGACAAGTCAATCTGATTTCTTTCTCTGCTTGCCCTTAAAATCTTGCAAACAATCTTCTTTCCTTCAGCGACGAAGTCACGGATGGTTCTGATTCTTCCTGGTGATATTTCAGAAATATGCACGATACCTTCACGATCTTTATACTCGTCCAAGGCGACGAAGACAGAATTTGGGAGAATTTTTTTGACCGTGCAGAGAACGATTTCGCCTTCTTCTGGGAAGTTTTCTTTCTTATAGAGCATTTAGCTTAGAACCTCAAGAATTCTTGCCTTGATGCGTCCTTTTCCACCTGTTGACTCTGTAATAATCTTTTCACAGACGAGACACTTGACATGACAAGCTGGCTTTCCAAAGATGATCTGCTCATTCTTACATTTTGGGCAGCGCACCTTGATGAATCTGCTTTTGGGTTCGAATATTAGTTCTTTCATACTCAGTTTCCTTCCAGATTTTGCTTTATAAAGCTTGCTGAAACCCTTTGCGCAGGACGACGTAAGGTTTATATAGTTCTTTAAGGACAGAAATACTAATGCAGAAAGTAAAGATAGAAACGAGGGAAAAGAAGGACTTATTTTCACGCTTAACGACTTACTTAACTGTCGCTTTAGGACTTTTAACTGGCTTTATTGTTTTAGTTTCTTATGGCAATCCCAGCCTGACTGGATATTCTGTGTTTAGCAACACGTATGGAGGAGCATCTCCTTTTATTATCGTAGGATTATTAGGCGTTATTATCTTCTTGTACTTGCGCGTGACGAAAGAGCAATAATCTTAAATATATAGCCTTCTTGAGATTTTTAGGAAAAGAGGACTTATGGCTAGAGCAAAAAAACAAAGTTTAGGGAAGCGAGCTCTGTATGCTACAGGTCGCGGCATTGCAGGCGCAGCTAAGAATTCTTATCAAGCAAGTCGTGTTGGCAAAGATTATAGTGATTTAGGCGGTAGTCTTCTGAATTCTACTGTTGGATTAGCAGCCAGAGCTCTTCGCGCAGTATTCAATACCGCTAATTACGCTGCTCGGACTGTTGTTGCTATTCCAGAGGGTCTAACAAAGGGATTTCATAACAAATTTGTAGGTCATCTTGAAGAAGATCTTGAGGGAAAAGTTGCTTACGCTGAAGGACATGATTCTACTACCATTACTTTAAGTCCAGATGAAATAGAAGAAATGCATAGAGTTGGCGCGGATAAATCCATTAATCATCTCGCACAAAAAATTTATAGAGCGGAACTAGAACAACATCCTGTTCGATTATCTGTAGACGAAGCAAAAAAAGCACTCCGTTACATGGCGACTCAGCATAAAACTGATATTCTTGATAAATATCGTGGAGCCGCAGCAGTCATCTCTTTTATTGTAGCACTTCTTTCTTTTGATCAGATACGATTGACAGGATTTGCCGTCAGCGAAGCAACTGGAGGACATGACTACTATTCACTCTTTGGTTTCTTGTTTTTAGCTCTAGCCGCACTGTTATTTTTATCCAGCAAAGAACGAAAATAATTTTATTCTACCGCGACAATTTCCAACTTCTTGACGCGGAAGCCTTCACGCTGGACTGACATCTTGTTACATTTTTCACATTTATACCGAAGATCAGTTTTTTTTGAGCCTTTTTTCCCGTACATCTTCCAACCGCTCAACGCGCCACGAGATGATTTTCCTTTGTTGCCCGCGCCACGCTCTAAGCCGCGCAATCTACGACGCGCAAGTGAACCGTGCTTTAGAGAAGAACGATCACGCTTCTTCGCGACGCTAATTACGTGTTCCGTGTGCGTCTTGCATTTTCTGCAAAATCGGTTTGTTTTTTTAGGTATTTTCAATTTTGATTTCCTCCGCGCGCTTTTTGTCTATGAGGACGTCGGCTGCCTTGTTGGGGATGATCGCTGTATCTTCCTCGTCAAATGGACCGTAAGTGTTCATGTCATTCGCCACAAACTTAGGAACCGCGCGCACAAAGCGCACTATCTTAGTATCACTCTGTTTTGAGTCGTCGATGAAGTCCCTTTTTATGCTTTTTGGTTGCTCTCCAGGCGTTGGGAGGCGTTTGTCGATAACATTCTGCACAATGCTCTCCCTGTAGACACTTAACGTGTTCACGACGTCAAGAAATAATGGACGCTCTTCCGCCAGTAACGCATTAGGAATTTCCTTGTCACCTATTCTGGACGCGAACATGGCCAGCTGGATGATCTTGTATTCTCTCTTCTCGTAGAGCTCTTTGATGAGTTTTTTGATATTGCCTACCTGTTTTATTGTGTTGTCCGCTTCTGTGCTGAAGATGGAATCCTTGCCTCTTTGGGATTCCGCAATGGCTTCCTTTTCCTTGAGATATTCCACGACGCTTCTGAAGAAATCCTTGTCAATTTTCTGCAATTCTTGAGCGTATTTCTCTTTTCTTAAGATATCATATAATTTCTCATAAGTGATTATTTCATTCATGAGATTTTTTACCCTTTGGGATTACTTAAAGATTATGGGTCTCTATTTTCTATGTTTTTATACTTCTTTTTTGCATTATCTATGGCTTTTTCTATAGGAATAGCGTTTTCCTCACTTATTAAGAGATCATGCAGTTTCCTTTTAGTACTATCTTTCTTTTGTCTCATACTCTTCCGTTATGTTACAGATTCAAAAAGATTGTGGTGTTTCCAAATTAAGCTATTGATTTTTAAAGGATACTCTGTTTAGAAATGTATGGAGATCAAAACTCTTCCTGAAGACTTTGTTGTAAAAGAATTAGCTCAACTTCCCCTTGGGAAAGGAAAATATGACTACTATTTACTCCAGAAAAAAGGATGGACTACTCTTGGAGCTGTCAAACGATTAGCACACTTCCTAGAGATTCCTCTCAAAGACATAGGATTTTGCGGCAACAAGGACAAACAAGCTGTGACTACTCAATATGTCTCTGTTGTTAATGCGCCGAGAAAGAAAGTTGAACACTTTGTTTTACCTGACGTGACGTTGACCTATCAAGGTTCTGGAGACAAACGACTGAACCTAGGAGATTTGGAAGGGAATGCGTTTGATATTGTTGTTCGAGATTTATCAGAGAGAAAAGCACTGTCGATTACGAAGATTAAAAATCTCTTTGATGAGCAACGGTTTGGCGTTCAAAAAAATAATACTGCTATTGGGAAAGCATTGATTCAAGGACGCTTCAAAGATGCGTGTGATTTGCTTGAGATTATCTATGAAGGCAAAGATTATCTGAAAGCATTGAGACTTATCCCGAAGAAACTCCTTAGACTGTATGTTGCGAGCTATCAATCCTATCTGTGGAACACAGTGGCTGCAAAAGTTGAAGATGTGGAGACTGTTCCTTTAGTTGGTTTTTTGACTGAACTTCCTGGGAACATTGGGATACTGTATAAGCACTTACTCAAGAAAGAAGGCGTGCAGCCAGAAGATTTTTTGCTGAAATCCATGCCAGAACTTTTGACTGAGGGAGATGAACGTCCACTGTATGCTGCTGTGCAGAACTTCTCGTATACTTATGAAGAGGATGAGTTGCATCCGACGCACTTTAAGTGCTTACTGCACTTTAAGCTGCAGAAAGGAGCGTACGCGACTATGGTCGTGAAACAGTTATTCAAATAGACATCTTTAAAACCTCAAATTCATCGCTCTTTTCTATGAAAAAATTAGAAGACATATTTCGAATGGAGTATGATCATGTTATTATTGATTGCTGTCCGCGAAACGGCAAAACGAATGTACCTCTAAAAGACGCACTCTTGCTTTATCGAAGCGTGAATACAGTCGAAATGAATTAAAACACTCTCCTCGCGCGAAATACACTTTCTACTTTAATCTAAATATGGTTCTCTCTTTAGCATCTAGTGATAGAAGAGGACATTGCTTCGACGTCCATTGCTTTGTATGTGGTTCTACTTACAAGATAACTCCTCAATTCATTGCTGCTTACTTACAAAGAGAAAACGCAGCTCGTTTTGACAAATCTAGTTCATAACTTTTATAAACGCCTTTTAGCCCTTCTCTAGTATGTTTAAGTTCCTTAAGGATAAACTGAAATCAGCCTTAGCCAAGATCACCAAGAAGGTTGAAGAGGAAGCTCCAGAAGAAATAGTAGAACAAGTAGTGGAGCAGCCAAAAGAGATTAAGAAGCCTAAGGTAGAGAAACTAACTAAACCTAAGAAAGAAGCT
>CAYMIM010000038.1:0-10134 GCA_964390715.1 Candidatus Woesearchaeota archaeon
AAATGTTATCAAAAGAGTTCCTGTACCCATGGCAGCTATATCATTGTGCGCTATACCATAAGCTAACAAAACAGCGCCCACAACTATGGATAAAATTCCTCCTACAGTCGCCACTGCTGATGATGATCCTGCTGCAGTTTCTGATGCTATGCCTATTGATTTAAGAGCGACAAGAGCATTAGTGGTGCCTACTAATAAATAGAAGACAGCCGCTCCCGCTAACGCCACGCCAAGAGCTGTGTAGTATTGTCCTGAAGTAAGTACATTAAGATCACGTAAAGAATATTCTAAAGCTTTTTGCAGACTAACCATCCCTCCAAAGACACCATAAGTGCTCCAGTTATTCCAAGTTTCTTCGCTGATAGTTGTTGGAGTTGGTCCTCGAATTCTTCCTGTCCATGCTGCTTGTAATCCGGCGTCGCTTCGTTTGCCGATCACGTTCAAATTAGCTCCGCAGTCTCCTTTACTTTTGCAAAATTTCGCTGCGTCATCAAAAAATTCTTGTGTTTCACATTGACAATTGCCTACGCATTTCCAGCTGGCAAAATTATTTTTCTTCACATAAGTCACAGGACATTTGACATTCCCTTGTGTACAAATATCACTACCTTCTCTCTTAGGATTTGTTCTGTCTTCACCATCAGATTTCCAAAAAGCAAACCCTCGTTGCACAGTGGAGAGATTTTCAACGATTAAAGAATCATGAAGTTCATTAGGAATACATTGTGAGTTTGTTAAAGTTCTATCAGTAACAGTAATTTTTGCTTGCACACAAACTTCTTCTCTAAAATCTCTGCAAGGTTCTACCACTTCTTGTCCATTCAGGCAAAGATGTCGGTACTGTCTGCTCCCAACGCGATCCCTAAAATCGCCAGTGCCAGATTCATACACGCACCAGCTTTCTCCATTGTAACGGAATTTGCCCATTTGTGGATCATGCGTATTCGTAGAAAAATCTTGTGTATCTTGACAATCTACAGATTTACAAACTGCGTTCCCATTAACCAGACCACACTGCGTTCCTTTGGTGTAATCACAGTCTTCTGCGATGCCTTCTTTGTTGCCTGCGTTGTCAAACCAGTAAACATCATCACTACCTGTAACACAAGCAGTATGATCTTTTGATTTAGTCTTGCAAAGTAAAGAGGGATCACTGCAATATTTGCCTTGAGAAAAATCACCAGTACATTGTCCTCGAGTAGAATAAGTACAGCCATCTTTTTGTACACAGCAACCTTCTTCAGTAGCGCGACATTGGTTAATACACGAAAGTTCATTAGTAACAGAAGAATCAAAAGTTGCTTGTCCTTGTAAAGAAGGATAGCGATTAGTCATAAGAGTGCAAGATGATTCTGTTCGTAAGCTGCATTGATTTCCAATCTGACAACATCCCTGTTTACATTGTTGGATGTCGCAATTAGGACTAGCTGCTAGAGGTGTTCCTCCTCGTTGACTGCAGGTGCTTGCGGAAACTTGCTTGTAACAGACACCATTCAAGGCGTCAACACAACACACAGGTTGACAAAAAGTAGTTTTATCACAAGTTGTAAAAGCGGTATTATATTGGGGATCGCAATCACGTTTGGCTGTATAAATACAAGACTCTCCAGAAGTGGTCTTTTCACAGCAGGCATCCTCTCTTGCTTGGACAGGAGGCGCTAAAAGAGAGATAGTGAAGAGAGAGCAGAGTAGAATACAACATTGAATAAGCGCTTTGATACGCAAATAGCCCATAGGTCACCTCTCCTGAGAGAAATGACGCTTCTTATTCTTTAAAAAGGTTGCCAAAAAGAAAAAAATCAGTCATTAGCTACTCTAGGCGCCAGAATAAAACTCAATTGTAATTTGTCTTTGACTAAGTAGTCCACTTTCAAGGGATAATCTTTGTTGAATTGCAAAGTCATCTTGTTTGCTAATTTTGCTCCCTTCAAAATCTTCTTCAGATATTCGATGGAGTATTTTGCTTTGATAGTTTCTTTGCCTGGCGATTTGATAATAGTTTCTTCATCAGCGTGTAATTCTGTGCGCGCGTCATTCAAGTTGCTCTCGGCTTCAACACAGAAAGTGTCTTTCATCACAACTAAAGCGACAGACTCAGAAACAACATCCATGTCTTGCACTGCTTCATCAAATCTATAGCTCAACGTGTCAATCTTCACAGGAAAAGTCAATTCAGGAATCTTGTGTTCTTTGTCTTCCATATCAATCAGTGCTAGATTAAAGGTGCGTGTCGCTTCGCTTTTCAATTGTAACCGAAGTCTATGTTTCTCTTCATCCAATTCAATAGTTAAAACATCAGAAGGCTTCACTCTGCGTAAAATAGTTTTGAAAGCGTCTAGATTAATCGCAACACTTACGGGCTTATCAACTTTATATTCAGTAAAAGCGCTGCTCAAAAGAGTAAAATGAACCATGGCGACATTGGCGGGATCCATAGCTACTAATTTGATCTGATTTTTGTCAATTTTGAAAATAACGTCATTCACAAGCTCAGAAACCACATTAATAGAATCGACTAAAATACGTGGTTCTTCAAGTGTAAGCTTCATTATATCCCCCTGCTAAAATCACAGAATTTGATTTATAATGATTATGGTAGTTCAAGCCATAGATAAAAATAACTCCGACTAAGTGGAGATTACTTAGAAGCTCGCCAGGTATGATTGCACTTGACACACTTGAAAAATCTCGTTTCTGCTTCATCGCCGGCTCGTGTCTGGACTAGCCAATAGAATGCTTCTTTATGCTGGCATTTTGGACAAGTCTCTTGAACCTTGGGCAAGATATCTACACGTTTGGTGATGACTTCAATATCATCTTTTTTAGATTGGATAACTGTCTCTTTCAAGATAAGTTTCTCTTTTTTGTTGGTGGAGTAGCTGCACGACGCGCAACTTAAACGCATTTTTCCCGTAGTTTTGGTTTTCTTCGGAACAATAATCGCTCCACATTTAGGACAGAACATCATGAGAACACGCCACCCAATAACTGCACAAAGCCAATCTTAATCCAGCCTAGATAAGGTAAGCGAAGAATTGCTTTTCCTGTTCTTTGAATTTGCTCTTCACGAACGATATCGCGGTCAGGAGAGGGATTATTATCTCCTTTCGTTATAAAAGAATATGAGCTGTTGTCTTCAGTAATGTTGACCACCCTATGAATAATGGGATTCACATGCCGTGAACTTTCGTAGACCAGCACATCTCCCGTTTTAATAGCTTTCGGTTGTACTCCTTTTAAGACCATGATATCTCCTTTGTTAAATCCATTTTTGAAAGGAAATTGAATAAACTGGTCTTTGGTAATCTCTTGTGCAGTATACCAATTCGTTGCTTCCCACCAAGTGTCAAACGATTGTCCATTATGTTCCATAGATCCAGAAACAACCGCGACAATAGGATAAGCAGTCCCCAGTAAAAGTCCCACACCAGGATAGATAATAAATTTGACCAGAACAAAAGCTAAGATCAAGTTGACAAACCAGGATAAGAGAGAATCCTCATACCATAAGAATTGCCAAAGTTTTTTTAAGAATGGTAGGAAACCCATGACTATGCGTTAAGAAAATTAAAGCTTCTTAAACTTTTCTTGTAACTCTTCAGTTTTTTTCTGCAGTCGTTCTACAGCTGCGCTCAAAAGAGCTACAGGATCTTGTTTGTCAGACTCAACAACAAAGATCGGTTGGGATACTAAGGAATGTTCGATAGCGTAACCTGCTATTTCTGGTGATTTACCCAGCCACAATTCCTTGCGAAGAATATTACAGAAGGTATGTCCCTCTCCTACAAGCTCAAATTTTAAGCGTTGTTTGGTATGCTCAAGAACAGTGATTTCCATAAGGTAGAGTGTCCAAAAAGCATTTTTAAACCTTTCTATAAGCGTTCTAGTCGCCAAATCCCTACAGGAACCCTATAGATTCTTTTCGTATGGAATACTTGTGTCTTTTTGAGCGGAAACTCAGTAGGTTGAAGAGAAGTAACACGGAACTTATGGTCTTTGGCAAGAGTAGCTATGAAGGATTTGCTTTCTATTTTATGGATGGTATAAATAACGTCAGCAACAGTCATAGCGCGTTCCAAGAAAGCTCGATCAGCATGCTCCTGCTGCACGCCAAAAGGGGGATTTTGGAGGACAACATCAACTTTTTTCGAAAAAGAATCTACAGATTGTAAAAGAAACTCAGCTGAAACAGTTTTCCCACTCGTAGTTTTGATCAGTGCGAAATTTTCTTTCGCTAGAGATAATGATATATCGTCAACATCAATAAAATAAACTTTTTTAGCTCCAAGCAATAATGCTCCTAATCCAAGAATGCCAGTGCCACAACCAAAGTCTGCTATTGTTTTTCCTAGAATATCTCCTTGAAGTGAAGCGTCCCATAAAAGTTGTGCCGCTAATTCACTATCAGTCGCATATTGTTCAAGGTTTGCGGAAGGTTTTGTAAACGTTTGCAGCTGAGAAAGCTGAATCGCTAAATCTTTTTTCTTCAGTATCATGATTTTTTCCGAATGTTGACTAGATCACCGATAGTAAGGGCTCCATCTCGGGAAGAAGTGAGTTTTTCTGGAGGTGCATAGACTTGGATGAGAGTGATGTGTAGGAATTTTTCCAATGCTCGCGCTAAAGCTAAGGAGAGTTGTAAGCTTCCAGATTCAATATGTTGGATAACAGATTCCTTTTCTTTGACTGCTTGCGCTAGCTCTTTTTGCTGTAGACCTCTGTGTTCGCGCGCTTGTTTGATAAGTCGCGAGAAATCTTCAACAATAATCTCGTCCATTTCCGCTTCGGCACGTTGGCGAGCGCGTTGTGCTGCTGGTTGTTCAGAAGGCTGGATTGGCTTAGGTAAAATTTTACCGTGTTTTGCGCAAGGTGCGCAGACCTGAAGAGTAGTACCTTCTATAAGGGCAGGAGTTAAAGGTTTCATCGATCCACACATATCACAGCTAGTCATGATAGCTAACTAAAACAGAAAGTTCTTTAAATAAGTTGTGCTAAAAATAGCTCAGAAATTATAGGGTATAGGAACATTTAAAAAAGAGCCATATTTTAGGTTACTACCGATGGAGTATGTTCTCTGGGTTTTTGCGTACATCTCTCTTTTTGTTACTCTTTTCTGGCTTCAAGTGCCGGAAGTACAGGTAAAAACAAAATTAGAGAAGAAAATAGCTGCTGAGTTTCCAACAGTTAGTATTCTCATCCCAGCTTATAATGAAGGCGAGACTATTAAAGCGACAATCCAGTCGCTCCATCAGCTAAACTATCCGCAAAATAAACTTCAAATAATAGTTATTGACGACGGAAGTACAGACAACACTTATCAGCAGGCCAACAAATTCAAGAATATTCTTGTTCTGCGGCAAACAAATAAAGGCAAAGGAGCTGCGCTCAACTACGGATTACAACACGCGAAGGGAGAATTCGTGTCTTGTTTAGATGCGGACAGTTATATGTGCCCTGACAGTCTCAAACAACTAATCCCCCATTTTGTAGACAAACGTATGGGCGCGGTTATCTGTGCCATACGTGCAAAAAACACTGAAAGGATACTTGAAAAACTACAAAGATTAGAGTATATCTTCGCAGCGTTCATGCGAAAACTTATGTCGATGGTGAATACACTATATATTACGCCAGGAGTCCTTAGCACATATAGAACATCGGTACTAAAACAGCTAGAAGGTTTTGATGAAAATAGAAACAACCTCACCGAGGATTTTGAGATAGCGTTACATCTTCATAGCGAAGGATATAAGATTAAGATAGAAACAAAAAGTATAGGGTATACAAATGTTCCGCAAACACTTCATGCGCATTATAACCAAAGAGTCAGGTGGTACAGGGGATTTATCTATAATACTTTCAAATATAAATATATGATTTTCAACAATAAATATGGCATGATGGGCATGTTCCAACTCCCTCTCGCTATCCTCTCAGTTTTGATGCTTTTTACAACTATTTCAATTATTGGCTATCAAGTTCTCTATAGAAGCGTAGGACTTATTGTGGATATCCTTAACTTAAAAACTAATTTTTTTATGCTCTTCAAGATTCCTAATATAAAGTTAACGCTCTTAAATGTAGATATACGTATTTGGTTCCCTGTAACTATTATCTTTATATTAATTACTTATTTGTTCATCAGAGCGCACAGAGATGCGCGCGAAAGATGGAAGTTTATGGAGATCTATCCTCTTTATTTCGTCTATTATCCTTATCTTCAAATGATATATTGGATAACCGCCATTTTTAAGGAAAGTATTAATGCAAAAAGAAAATGGTGACTACATATAAAAAGCTATTTGGTAGAACCGCAGTTCTCACGACGTTTATATTCATAATAGGAATCTTTGTCGGAAGAGGCATAGATGAACTGAGATCAAACGAAGTGTTTGAAACACTCCAGAAAAATGAATTAGATACCCAGAGTTATTTAATAGAACAAGAATTTCTCCGTAGCCTCGCGGAGAATCCTTGTTCGTTGGCGCAAACACGACTTTATACACTCTCAAAAGAACTTGGTGAGCTTGGGTACTATCTAGTCAATTACGAAGAAAAAAACATGTTCAAACAAAAAGAATATGAGTATCTCCTTAGAAAGTATTTCCTCTTTGAAATACGAACATACATCCTATTTAACGAGCTTAACAAACAATGCCAGCTCAATAATCACCTGCTCCTCTATTTTTTCGACACTGAAGACTTCACTTCAGAACGACAGGGAAAAGTATTGGATGCCTTAGTCAAAAAAAATACTAACGTCACTGTCTTTTCCATAAACTATAACTACCAATCAGACCAAACTGTAACTAATGTTAAAATGTATTATAATATTACTAGAACCCCTACAATCATTATTGGTGGCACAACAAAGATAGATTCATTTATCAATTTGGAGTCTTTAGAGAGTTTTCTTAATGGTAATAGTACTGCTTAGAGTTTAAGACTATTTCTCCTCTGGACTTGATTTGAAAAAAGGTCTTTTAAGGATATCTATGGAATTATAAAGGAATTTTTAGTGAAAACGAAATGCGAAGACCTTTTAAAAGATAAATGCGTAAAGAGAATCAATGAAAGAAAAGGAGAGAGATAAAATGAGTAGGGTAATAGGAATATGCGGAACTCTGTTTTTTTCCTATATCATTTGGTATTGTATTAAGACAGAATTTTATTACTACATCGCTGACAGTCTTATTTTTATAGGGTTAACAATAGGCGTATTTTTAGGGTATAAGAAACTCAGGCTCAACGCGTTAACTTTTTTCTTCATAGTCTTCGGACTCGCCTTGCACGATATGGGAGCCTTTCGCTTCTATGCTTCTTCACCATTGCCTTTTGAATGGGATATAGTTACGCATCTGGTAGGTATTTTTGCGGCGACATTGCTGATATACAATATAATCAGAGATCTTACAAAAAAAGACCATCATGCGTTTGTGTTTTTTATAGTTATTCTTGCGGGGTTAGGCGTTGGTGTGCTTATCGAGTTCCTAGAATTCTACGGGTTCATGACTGTCGGTTTTGGTGAAGGGTTTTTTGGTCGTGGCTTCGGTGACTTCGATCCATCTATAGTCAGTTCAGATTATATTGATACTATTCAGGATTTGTATTGGAATTTCGTAGGTGCCACACTAGGATTTATTGTCGGCTTCTTTCATGAGAAAAAATCAATGCGGCGTTGACGCTGCGTCAGTTGGTTCTGCGGATGCTAAAGGTTGGTTTAGTTGGGTCAATGATGCTGGTGAAGAGGCTTGTTCTTGCGAAGGTTGCTGGTCTTTTAGTCCTTCAGGAATCTTCACGTTCTTGAATTGCTCTTTGATTTCTTCAGCTGCCGTGTCAAAATAATTGTAGAATTGTGGTGTCAGCTTAATCAGTCTGCTTCTTCCTTGCTTCTCTGTCGTGATTAAATTCTGTTCTTTCAGAATCTTGATATGCTCATACGCTTTATTTCCTCTGATCTTGATAATTTCATGTTGCAGCACTGGTTGTTTGTAAGCGATCACAGCGAGAGTCTTGGTAGTGGGAGAATCCAATTCAGAATCAGTCATAAGTTTATTCGTTAAATATCCGTAGTCCTTCTTGATATTGAGTTTGAACAAGTCTTCCTGTTGGACTAAAGTTAAAGCGGAATCTCTTTGGTCTAAATCTTTTTTGAGTTCTGCGAGAAGTTCCTTGACATACCCCACAGAGCCAATCTCGCAAACTTTCGCGATCTCCTCAAGACTCATAAATCTGCCAGTAGTAAAAAGAATAGCTTCAACCTTATGCTTATCACTCATAGTTGCCGACAGCAAAACGTAAGATGGCCGCGATGCCACCCAAGTCTCGTAATTGTTGTCCCTCTTTTGTATCTGTTGAAATTAGTTGCAAGGTAGTTCCAGTTGATTGTGTCAAAGTTTCTAGCTCTTGCATTTTTTTATCGTCATAATCTTCAGACAGTAAAACCATTTCCACTGCGCCAAGTTCCAAGACACGTCGCACTTCTTTTTCACCATATGCTGCTTTGTTAGGCTCTTTCGCCAGCAGAGTAAAAAATCGCTCCATAATCTTTTTCTCAGCGATAATCCCTTCTTTTTGCAAAATGTCAGCGCTCTTCTCGACTAAGTGATGTAATCCGCTTTCATCAGTATAGGTGAGATCCTGCACAGCTAGGATTTTCTTCTTTAATTCATTATTTAAATATTGCTGAAACTCTTCTTTTGTCGGTCCAGGTCCGCCTAAGAGAATTCCTTTCAAATTCTTCAAAGGTAAAAATTCTTTGTTGCATAATTCTGAGACACGTTTGAAAAAATCAATAGCCATACCATGAATCAATCGTTCGAAACGCTGGGCAGATTGTCCTCCTGCTTTAAACTTTCCAGGAACTCCAGAAGTTAAGTCAGTAAGGAGTGTAATGTTAGATCCTTTCAATAAACCTAGAGTAGCTTCTCGTCTGTCCACTAAAATAAGTCCATAAACTTCTTTGTGTTCCATCATGTCTTCGAGAATATCAAAAACAAAACGTTGATCACAGCGATAGATGCGCATATTCAAAGGTTCTGGAGGTTCAATGCACCAAAGTTTAATATCTACTTTTCCTTCCTGTGCTGCCACATTGCCAGCAAACACAGCGAGTCCATTTACAGGAGTCTTCTTGAACAGGCGTAACTGACGAATGCATCTCTCTAAAGAATCAATGACATTGCCTCTCGTCTTGGCGTCTTTAATATTCTTCGCAGTGCCTTGCTCTTCCTGTAAGTGAGCGATGATCTTGTTCAGATCGTATCCAGCAGGTATATACACAGAAACAAGTTCTGTATGTCTTCCACGAATGGTTTTGATCTCATTGAGAAAACGCTTTAATTCCTGCTTCTTGGCGGCTTCCATAAAAGAGAAAGGCTATGGAGACTTTATAAATATTAGCAAAACAGAAAGCCTTTTATGGAGCAATATCTTGCAGAAGGTGATGAGAAAAGAAGTCATTCTCGGATTAATTATCTTAAGTGTGATCACTGCGGCTTGCGCGACACAACAACCCTCAGTGCGATGTGATGCTCCTTACAAAATAGTTAGTGAGAAATGCTGTCTTGATGATAACAACAATAACCTCTGTGATGACGAAGAGTCAAAAGAAAAAATAGATCAAAAGGCATGCAAGACAGATGGAGACTGTGAGCTTGATCTTTGTGTAGGCTGCGTCAGCAAAGCATGGATAAAAGAAAATCCTGTTCGTGCCATGTGTGATCGTGCTGAGTTCAGTGGGATGAGTTGTAAATGTGTGCAAAATGCTTGCGCTGAAGTGCCAAATGCGGTAGAAACAAAAATAGAAGCGGGTGGAAAAATACGTTTCGGAGAAGAGAAACTCCCCATAAGCTTGGAGATGCAAAAAGATACAAAAATTTTGTTCGTGACAGCGACAGGTGATGAAATCTACACGCTCGACACTGTCCAAGAGACGCAAATAATTATATTCTATGAAAATGAGCGTTTCACAATTAAAAAAGGAACGCACCAAACGATTGGTCCTCTAGATGTTATCTTTAGTGGTGTTAACCCGCCAAAAAGTGGCAATTACGCTATGATCAAAGTTGACAGACCTTCTGCTTAAGTAGAAAGAGTAACAGAAAAAGTTCCTTGTTTAATGGTTTGTGCTTG
>CAYMIM010000039.1:0-8600 GCA_964390715.1 Candidatus Woesearchaeota archaeon
AGATAATCATAGGAAAAGTGCGTGACTATGACGAGCATATCACAGAAGTCGGCACAGAGATAAAAGCGCTGGAAAAAGTGTTGAAGAATATAATCACACCTTTGTCTTCTAACGTGAAGGAATTGTCAAAGATTACAGAAAGATTAAAGAAATAATCAAATATTATTTGCTGGATCCTAAGTAGCGGACAGTGTAAGCTGTCACAGCTAATAAGAATAATGCACCTAGAATTTTAGGTGAAAAGATAACACGTTTGGTTGAGTTCCAAAATCCTGCTTCCATATTGGTTAAAAGAATAGGCCCAAATGCGTTGGTTAATGCAATTAAAAATATAACAATAAAAAGAATAGTAGTGATAGTAATAAACGTGCTCTGCTTAGTGAATTCAATCATAGTCTCTTCTTTAACGCCTAAAAAGAGATACATCAAAAAGATCAGGAAAATCATAACAAACACTACAGCGAACGCGGGAGTAATAGCGCTCACAATAGTGCGTGCTGGTGTTGAGAACAGAACTAATAACGAAATGGATAATGAAGCGATGGCGCTCAAATTCTCAGTCTTCTCGCCAAAGATTTTAAATTTCTTGAGAAGTGCGTAAAATACTGCGAACAAAAAGAGAAAAATGAATATGGGACTCAAAAAAGAAACGAAATCAACATCAAGAAGCGTTGCCATGGTTAGGGAGCCCTAGGACGAGTAATGAGAAAAATGACTACGCCAACGACGAGCAAAAGACCCAACATTTGTAAATTTAATCCAATCGAGTCTAAGAAATCTTGAAGCCACCACAAAACACCGCCGCCTTCAAAATCAGACATGGAAGCCCATAAGACTGCTATTGCTGCTAAGATAAGTGCTGCCCATTTCCAAGTGCCTGCCCATGTTGTTGCGGTATCACCCATAAAAGTGCCCATAAGTAAAAGGAACATAATGAAAAAGAGAAGTGCCATACCTATCTTAGGCAAAAAAGTTTGTACAAGTCCGACTAAGTAAATATTTTGAAGGAATAAGAGTCCTAAAACCGCGGAGACAATCACATTCAAATTTTTATGAGCATCTCCTAAGATCTTGGATTTCTGCAAAATAGCGAAGCTAATAGTAAAGATGAGTAAGAAAGGTAATAATACACCAAAGACTCCTACGTCTTGCCAAGTTTGGATAACTGTAAAAAGATCATATGCCATAAAACTTAGCCACCCCTTTTACCATCTTCATTTTTTCCACCAACAATGAACCACATTGCGGCGCCAACAAGTAAGAGAAGAATAATCGAAGTGAACATCGTGCTGTTATCGCCGCTGATAAAGCTAAGAAGAGTTTCATCAACACCAAAAGCTCTGGCGAAAATGTAAAGGACAACCACTAATAAAATACCAGTCAACCATTTGGTCAGTGTAGGATGTTGAGTAAAGAGGCTAAAGACAGTCTTATCTTTGGTTTCTTCAAAGAAAACTCCTGAGAGTAAAAGGAAGCTGACTAGAATGACTAAGACAAGGGAGATCCAAGGTAAAGCGACTTGAAACGCCGCGACAATATTCACGGAAGCGGTCACGAAAAAAGCGATAGAAAATGCGACCATCGCGTTCAAGTTCTTTCTGCTATCTTTTTTTTCACCTTCAACGCCGAAGATCTTTGTTTTTTCTAAAATAGCGAACACTAAAGTAAAGACTAGTAAAAATGGTAAGATAACATCAAAAAGTCCAAAGTCCTGTAAGAAAGCTATTGCGTTCCCTAACGTACTCACCATAAAGAAATTAAAAGAAAGCTACTATAAAAACCTTATGCTTCAGATAAAGTCATTCCAGAATCTTGTTCTGGTCTGTTCATCGTTGTATCTTCGCCTTCTGCGCCTGCAGGTATGGCGCTCTTGCTGATAATCATGATGTCACCAATTGCGCGAACAAGTCTATGAGGAACAATAACGCCTTTAGCTCCGCCCAATAATTTGTGTAGAGAAGAATTACGAGTTGCTCGGACACGCCATCCGAATACTTTATTCATGGTTAATATGCATTCTTCAACATCCCCAAAGTACTCACCAGCGTCTGTAAACACTTTCATTTCATAAACGTGGGTTATCTTTTTGACTTTGAGCATGTATCACCCTCCAGGAGTGTTCTTATCAGTAAAGCAACCGAGCAAGTTAAAGTATATAAAGATTATCTTTCCCGACACTACAAGAAAAAGGCCATGAAAACATACAAAAATCTTTACTTAATAGGGACATCTCACATAGCGAAACAAAGCGTCCTGGAAGTAGAACAAGTCATTTTGGAGAAAAGACCTAAGATTGTTGCTTTGGAATTAGATAAAAGAAGATTTTTTGCGTTGATGAATCCTGTAAAAAGAAAAATACGGTTAGCTGAGATCAGAAAAATTGGAGTCAAAGGTTTTCTTTTTCATCTGATAGGGTTTTGGGCGGAAAAAAAGTTGGGAAAGATGGTGGGTGTTGTGCCAGGATCAGAAATGAAAAAAGCTGCGGAAACCGCCATGAAAGTCAAGGCGAACCTCGCTTTGATCGATGAAGACATTGAGCAAGTCCTCAAGCGGCTCTCCAAAAGAATCACATGGAAAGAGAAAGGTCGCTTCCTCAAGGAAATAATTATGGGTATATTCTCAACTAAGCGGAAAATAAAAATAGACTTGACAAAAGTGCCTGAAGAAAAATTAATCAGAAAATTAACTGCGCGGGTCAAGAGAGATTATCCTTCTTTTTACAAGACTATCATCGAAGAACGAAATGTCTACATGGCAAAAAACTTATATAAACTGATGAATCTAGAAAAAGAGGAATTGATCGTCGCCGTAGTTGGCGCGGGTCATGAAAAAGAGTTAATTGATTTGATCAAACATGAAAATAAGCTTCACGAAAAAAGAGATCGGTAGTCTGCTGCTGTCCGCGCTGGTGCTCGGATTAGTCTTTGGCTTCAATGATGGCCGCGATATTTTTGTGCCAAGATTGTGGTTTGCGAATTACATGTTGATGGTCAGTCTTAGTCTTATAGTTCTAGGAGTCATGGTGCTCGGCCATAAATGGGCTGCGGCACGATACAGCATTCAGACAGAATACAAGATTTGGGGTATTACTAGATTTGGCTTTCGCGAATATCAATACTTGCATAAAAACCCTCTGATGACACGAGTTCCTTTAGGAATAATTTTGCCCATCCTCATCGCTGTTTTCACAGAAGGACAAATTTGGTTTGCTGCGATAGGTATGATCTTAACACAGATAAAAACTGAGCATCGTATTGGAAGAAAATGGATTCAGATACCAGAGTACGAAGAAGCTCGCGTTGCTTTCGCTGGTCCAGTTGCGATAATGATAGGAATTATTATTTTGGGTCTGCTCTTTGAGAATACAGGACTCGAAATCTGGAGACAATTAATTTTCATCAGCATGGCAGTGCTTATCAGTCACATGCTTCCTTTCCCACAATTGGCTGGAGGTCGTCTATTATTTACTTCATTCTATCTCTTCACCTTTGCTGTAGTACTCACCGCAGCAGTCAGTGCATTGATACTCTTTATCCCAACCATACCAACTTTGATCATCGCGTTACTCTTGGCGATACTGACAGTGATAATGGTCTATTTCAAGAGAGAAGTTTAGCTCAAGAGACTTAAAAGAGATTTCTGGATCAGCCATAAAATAACAATCCAATACAGAAGTGAGTAGATGCCTTGTGCGGCGAGAATTAACAAAACTCCTCCCGTTAAATCAAAGAGTGTATTCACTCCTCCAAAGAAAAGCAGTCCTTTCAAAATCAAATAGCCTGCAAAAAAGTAAGCCAATGTTTCTCCAATATGGTATTTGAGTAAAATCAGCAAAATTGCAGACAGCAAGTCCATAAGACCAAAAAGCTTAATTAACATGTTTCCCAGGTACTGATGAGGATATTTAAAACTTATGACCATGATTGAAATCAAGAACTTCTCTCCGCGGGAATATCAGAAGAATATTCTCGAGACGTGTAAAACAAAGAATACTTTAGTATGTCTTCCAACAGGCACAGGTAAGACTAAAACCGCTATTCTGCTGGCTGTCGAACGGTTGAACAAGCATACGTTTTCAAAAGTTCTCGTCTGTTCTCCGACAAAACCATTAGCAAGTCAGATCTGTAAAGAGTTTAAAGACTGCACAAACATCATGCCTGAAGAAGTAAATATCTTGACAGGACAAGTCAGTCCAAACCAACGTGCGAAAATCTGGAATGAATCACAAGTCATTGTAGCTACTCCACAGACTATCGAAAGCGATCTGAAAAATAAAAGAATAACGTTAGAAAATGTTTCCTTATTGTGTATTGATGAGTGCCATCGTTCCAAAGAAAACTTCGCGAACACAACAGTCGCGAAAATTTACAATGCGACCGCGAAAAATCCAAGAATTTTAGGATTAACAGCGTCACCTGGTTCATCAAAAGAAATTATCGACTTCGTTTGTCAAAATTTATTTATTGAGGCGGTAGAAGTGCGAACAGAGGAAGATGAGGACATCAAAGAGTACATCCAGGAAAAAAATATGGAGTATATCAAAGTAGATTTGCCGCAAGAAATCGTAGAAATTAGTAATCTGCTCACGCCCGTCTACAAAGCGAAAGTCGGAGATCTCAGAAAGTTTGGAATGTACAAGCCTGTGGGTATTGTCAACAAGCGTGATCTCTTGATGATGCAGGGTCAATTGCTGCAAAACATTCGTCATGGCAATCCCTCTGCTTATACTGGCCTTAGTATGGTCACTCAAGCCATCAAGCTTAGTTATCTCATTGAGTTGGTAGAAACACAGAGCCTTTCCGCGGCGCAGGAATACGTAACAAAATTAGAGGAAGAAAAAAGCAAAGCTGCGACCTTCTTGAGAAATCAAAAGCAAGTAGTTGAGGCGAAGAAAAAAATTGCTGAAGCGTTAGCGAAGGGAGTCAAGCATCCAAAAATGATCAAGTTAAAAGAGATATTGGCTGAAGAAGTAAAAAATCCAGACGCGAGAGTCATTGTCTTCGCGAATCTCCGCACCATGGTGGATGAAATCGTCGGTGAGCTAACCAAAGACAGCATCAAGGCGAAAAAATTCGTAGGTCAGTCAGATAAAAAAAATAAAGGGCTCAAGCAAAAAGAGCAGTTAGAAACCATCCAGCAGTTCAAAGACAGGGAGTTCAAAGTGCTGGTAGCATCCTCAGTGGGAGAAGAAGGCTTGGACATTCCAGAAGTGAACGCTGTTATTTTCTACGAGCCAGTCGCTAGTGAGTTGCGTCGTGTCCAGCGTTCAGGTCGTACAGGAAGAAGTATGCCGGGAAAAATTATCTACTTGATCACCAAAAAGACTAGAGATGAAGCGTATCACTGGGTCGCGCAGAAAAAAGAGGTCAAAATGCGGAATATTTTGCAAAGCATGAAAAGAAAACAAGAGCAACAGACAACGCTGGCAAAATGAGCAAAATTATCGTAGATCATCGGGAAAGAAGTTCTGGTATTATTCCAGAATTAGCGAAGCATGATTTAGAAGTGGAAGTAAAGCAGTTAGTCACGGCAGATTTTATCATTCAGACAAAAGATGCTAATGGCGTAATTCATAACGTCGGCGTCGAGAAAAAAACACAGACAGATTTTCTCAATTCCATCATAGATAAAAGAATTCTCAATCAATTAGTGATATTAAAAGAAAATTTCTCAATCCCTTTGTTGATCATTGAAGGTGAAGATAATATTTACCAGTTAAGAAACTTTCATCCTAATGCTATCCGAGGAATGTTAGCGGCAATCGCTATCGACTTTCAAATCCCTATCCTACATACAAAAGGGTTCAGAGACACAGCGTCGCTGTTAGCTACAATCGCGAAGCGTTTGGAAAAACCTTCACGTGTTCTCAGTTTGTTGTCCAAAAGAAAGCCGCTCACAAAAAAACAGCACCAGGAATATTTTATTGAGGCGTTGCCAGGTATAGGTCCAGTAGTGGCGAAAAGTTTGCTCAAGCAATTCAAGTCCATAAGGAATATAGTCAACGCGTCAGAAGAAGAGTTGCGGGAAGTGGAAAAAATCGGAAAGAAAAAAGCGAAGGAAATTAAGGAATTATTAGAGCATATCTACGAGTAAAAAGTGATTTTTAAGGTCAAACGAAAATCTTTCGAAAACTAAGATCATAATTGCTAAGTTTACGCTGTAATTCTAAAGAAACCACGCTTAGCATCGGAAACCCTGCGACAAGTCTAACCATAATTTCGGAGACGTCTACGACAGTAATAAATCTTTGGTTGCGTAAGAAGTAGACATGGAAGAAAAAAAGTTAACCAGTATAGCCTTAGTCTGCTCTATCATAGGGATATTACTCCTGCTTGTAATCACAGAAAGTCAGAGTGTAGCTTCAGCAACCATCGCGAAAATAACAAATCAAAGCGTCGATCAAACAGTCAGTATCAATGGAAAAATAACACAGCTCTCAGCGACGCCAGCCATAACCATCGCGCAAGTGCAAGATAGTTCAGGTGTCATAAAAATAATCATCTTTCCAAAAGAAGCGATAGACTTGCGAAAGGGAGATAAGGTAAGCGTCGAAGGCGTCGTCAAAGAATTCGAAAATAAACTAGAGCTCGAAGCGAAACTAATCAAGGTGATTTAAGATGCTCGTCCTCGAACTCTTTATAGGCTTGTTGATCGGTTGCGTTTTAGGAATTTTCACAGGTATAACACCAGGCATCCATATCAATCTAGTATCTGTCCTCATTCTCTCATTCAGTCCTTGGTTGTTGCGCTACGTTGCTCCACTGACATTGGGTTTAGTGATTGTAGGCATGACGATCGTGCATACCTTTCTCGATAGTATTCCAGCGACATTTCTTGGTGCTCCCGATAGTGATGAAGTGTTATCAGTTTTACCAGGACATAAATTATTGCTAGAAGGAAAAGGATACGAAGCGGTCGCGCGAACGGTCATAGGTACATTAGCTGCGGCCATCATGATGATCGCGCTCACGCCTTTATTAATTCTGGGAGTGAAATGGCTCTATCCACTCGTCAAGGAAAAAATTAGCGTCATCTTAATAGTCTTGTGTTGTTTTTTTCTGCTCAAGGAACGAAAATCAAAACTCTGGGCATTGCTAGTGTTTCTCTTGGCGGGAGTCTTAGGTATTGTCACCTTAACCATGGGATTAAAAGATCCTTTATTTCCATTATTCTCTGGATTATTTGGAACAGCGGGATTATTGTTAAGCGTCAACGACAAAGTCAACGTGCCAGAGCAAAAAATTTCATTTCCCAAGGTAACAAAAAAAGAGGGATCTAGCGCGCTCACCTCAGCGATCATTACCGGTTCTTTCTGTTCTATGCTGCCTGGTCTTGGTCCATCACAAGCCGCCATGATAGGTTCATCTTTTACAAAAACAATGACAGGTCCAACTTTTCTCATCTTGAACAGCGCGTTGAATATGGTCAACATGATGATGTCTTTCATTACGCTCTACGCTATTGACAAGGGAAGAAATGGCGCTATCGTAGTAGTCGGAGAGATCGTCGGAGATATTGGAAAAAAAGAATTGCTCTTGTTGCTCTCAGGAGTGTTAATCGCTTTAGGTATTGGCACGTACCTCACGTTGGCATTGACAAAAGTGTTCGCGAAGCTTATGACAAAAATAAACTACAAGAAAATGTGTATAGGAATTATTATTTTCGTAACGACATTAGTAATCCTCTTGACAGGTTGGCAAGGACTCTTAATTTATCTCACCGCGACAAGTTTAGGATTATTACCGCCCTTAAAAAATGTTGGTCGTTCGCATATGATGGGGTGTTTGCTCTTGCCGATTATTTTGTTTTTGATTTTATAATTCTTCTATAACCGCTTTACATCCACCGCACAGCAGAAGTGAAAATCGTCCGACACTAGTCACAAAAGCAACAACAGAATTACACTTAGGGCATTTATGTGCTGGCGTCGTCAAGGAAAGTCATCTCTTTTATAACAGCGTGACGAAATAAATTATTTATAAGTCTTGCGAAAGAAGCTAAACATGTTTTTGTAACAAAAGTTCAATCCATGTTTGATCTCGAAAGTGTTCTAATTCATTTTTCAAAACAGTAAATCCTTCTGCTAAAGCAAGAATATCTGCAGGAGAGTAATAATAGTAAGTTCGAGTGCCAAATGCATCGTGGTTAGTGAATTCTCGATAGTGTTTGTTATATTTCATCGAAAGACGAGCAACACCAAGAGGATGTAATGCGATAAATAATTTCTGGAAAACAGAACGAAGTTGTTGTTTGTCTAAATGAATAAGTGAAGCAAAAGCAAAAATAATATCAACCTGATGGGGAAAAACAAAAGTAGTGACATCTGCTACTTGAAAAGCTGCTTGTGGAGATTTACTTCTGGCAGACGCTACAAGTCCGGGAGAAACATCAATACCTAAATAATTTTTAGTCCTTTTCAAAATTTCTTGTGCATCCTTCCCACTACCACAACCAATCTCTACAACAAAAGGATTCTTTCTCTTAATATGAAAAAAAGTTTCTGCGATATGGTTAATTCGTGGACGAATAGTATCAAATTTAGAAGCGAATAACTCTGCACTGTCTTGATAGGTCTTTATGGTTTGTTGGTGTTTGGTAGT
>CAYMIM010000040.1:0-8498 GCA_964390715.1 Candidatus Woesearchaeota archaeon
AAACTGAAATCAGCCTTAGCCAAGATCACCAAGAAGGTTGAAGAGGAAGCTCCAGAAGAAATAGTAGAACAAGTAGTGGAGCAGCCAAAAGAGATTAAGAAGCCTAAGGTAGAGAAACTAACTAAACCTAAGAAAGAAGCTAAGCAGAAAAAAGAGAAAAAAACAAAAGTAATTATCGAAGAATCTGTAGAAGAAATCAAAGAAGAACCTATCCAAGAAGAAGAGCTACCTCTTGTTGAACCAGTAGCACCAGCAATTCAACCAGAAGAACAACCAGCAGCAAAGAAAGGATTTTTCTCACGTTTTTTCAAGAAGCAAGAGGAAGTAGCGGAAGAAATTACTGTCCCAGCGGAAGAAAAAGAAGAAAGCAAGCCTCAAGAGATAGTTCAAGAGGAAGTTGTTGAAGAGAAGAAAGGATTTTTTGGCAAGCTGAAAGAGAAGATAGTCACTAAGAGAATTACTCCAGACAAATTTGCAGAGCTCTTTTGGGAATTGGAAGTTGTCATGCTCGAAAACAATGTCGCTGTCGCAGTCATTGACAGAATCAAAACTGAATTGCAACATCGACTGGTTGACAAGCCTTTACCGCGAGGGCAGATTGAAGAAATTATCCAGAACTGTTTGAAAGAAAGCATTGAGCAAGTCTTGAAAGTACCAACGATTGATGTTGTTGGAGCAATTAAAAAGAAAACTGACAAGCCTTATGTGATCGTGTTCTTCGGTATCAATGGCGCAGGAAAAACAACAACTCTAGCGCGCGTAGCTTATTTATTGAAAAACCAAGGACTGCGCTGTGTGCTAGTCGCGGCTGACACTTTTCGCGCTGGCGCCAGAGAACAACTCATAGAATGGGGTAAGAGACTAGATTTGAAAGTGATTAGCCATGACTACGGTTCTGACCCAGCGAGTGTCGCATTCGATGGTATCGCCTATGGAAAAAAAGTAGAGGCAGATGTTGTTTTGATTGACACCGCTGGCAGACAACATAGCAACGTCAATTTAATTGAGCAGATGAAAAAAATAGTTCGTGTTTCTAAACCCGATTTGAAAATTTTCATTGGCGAGAGTATAGCTGGCAATGATGTGGTTGAACAAGCAGAACAATTTAACGCTTCAATTGGTATTGATGGTATTATCTTAACGAAAGCAGATGTTGATGACAAAGGTGGAGCGATGATTTCTGTCTCTTATATCACAGGAAAACCTATTCTTTACTTAGGCACTGGGCAAAATGTCCAGGACTTAGAAGTGTTTGATTCCGCAAAAGTTTTGAAGACGTTGGGATTGTAAATGAAATTCTCTTCCCTTGAACTTTTTGAACTGGGCAAAGCTTGGCTAGCTATCTCTTTGGCTTTTGCTATTCTCTATACCTTACCTGCTTTTTCTGTTGATCGCTTTTTTTTGTTCTTTGGCATCTGCGCCTTGATTGTTGGCAGCGGTTTTTTATTGCATGAATTAGCGCATAAATTTTTAGCACAACGCTATGGCTGCTGGGCAGAATTTCGCGCTGACAACAAAATGTTGCTGATCATGTTAGTCTTTAGTTTCTTTGGATTTATTCTTGCCGCGCCTGGCGGTGTATTTATTCATGGAAACTTATCACGACAAACTAACGGCAAGATATCTTTTGCTGGACCTCTTACTAATATTCTTCTGAGTGGTTTCTTTTTTGCGCTACTGTTCCATGGTATTTCTTCTCCTTTGGTTTCTTTTGGATTTTCCATCAACGCTTGGCTCGCCTTCTTTAATTTGCTTCCCTTTTGGCAATTTGATGGGCTAAAGGTGCTTCATTGGCACAAAGGTGTCTATTGTGGAGCGATGTTTGCCGCTGTCCTTCTGTTATTCTTTTCTTTTGCCTTTTAATTCCTAACCGTCCCGTAGTGCAAAACTCCAGAAAACTATATATAGGAAAGGTGTTACATTTGACGAATGGTAAAAAGAGCTTTTTTCCTCCTGACTTTTTTTCTTTTTGTAGGTCTCTTTCTCATGGGATGCAGCCCCACTTTCTGCAGCACACCTTACATTCTTTCTGATGGAGATTGCTGTCCTGATAAAAATAACGATGGCACTTGTGATCAACAACAAGAGCTTGCTCCTGAGGAGAAACAATTTTTAGCTGTCCGCTCTCCACCAACTTCTCCCGATATAACTTCCCCTTCTTCGAATAAAAATCCTAAAGAAAAATATCCAACTACAGAAAAGGGAGTACTTTTAACTATCAACGCTGATGATGATCCTTTCCAAGGCGATGAACACGCAAAAGTTCTTCTCATTGAATTCGGAGATTATACTGATCCTAGCTCACAACGCTTCCAGAAAGAAGTCCTTCCTGAGATCCTTAAAAAATATGGCTCCAAGATCAAATATGTTTTCCGCAATTATCCAGAGATCAACAATGAAAACGCGCAACTCGCCGCAGAGGCCAGCGAATGCGCTAATGAACAAGGAAAATTCTGGACTTATCATGATTATCTCTTTACCCAAAGCTACCGATTGACTCTCTCTTCTTTGCGCAAATTCGCAGCTGAGACTGAACTAGATATGGATACCTTTGAAACTTGTTTCTTTTCCCATCGATATAAAGATGAAGTACTTCATGATAAAGAGGAAGGTCTGAGATATGGTGTTTCTCATACACCTACTTTTTTCCTCAACAACCAAAAAATTGTCGGCTACAAAACTTTTGATACTTTTGACACTTATTTTGAAGATGTTTTCTATGAAGACTTTCAGACAGAACGAGGAACGACTATCACCGCACGCTCTACTGGTCTAGCTTACGCTATTTTACCAGGCCCAGCAGCACTGGATCCTCTTGTTACTGAAAGTCCTTACTCTAACCGCCTTGAACTTATTGACGCAGTCTTTTCTGTCTCTGGCACTGACATTACTCCCCGTGATTCTGGCACTTCCAAAGATACCGCATCCTTAGCTGTTACGTACTCTTCAAAACGAGGAAGTCTGACTGGCAAAGATATTTACACTATCGAGCTTAAACAACTTCTTACAGAAGGGGTGAGCCATACTTTTTATGGAGGTGTAGGCACTGATGTCGCAGTACACGGCAATACTGGTATTGGCACTCGATACTTACCACGATCTGACGCCTATCTGACTCTTTGGGGATTGGCAGACGTCAAGAAAAACGGCGAACCTCTTGTAGAAAACGCGTTTGTTCATTTCATGATCACTCATGGCATCCGCGATGACAAGAATACTCTTCTCCAGAAACAAGAAGACGAAGACATAGAAGCTTACCTTCTTGTCTCTTCCCAAGACAAACAGAAGCTTCCTTTTGACGGCGGATTTCTCTATCTTTTTTGGCCCGATGCCAATCTTCAGCAATCCTGAACGTCACGACAATCTTTATAAACTTGCTTTTCTTTTCTTTTCTTCATGGCGCGAGTAAAAAGAGGGAAAATTCCAATACATCGAGAGAACTCTCATCCACTCCCCCATCCTTTACCTTCTAAATCTCCTGTTTCCGCAGATTCCCATTCCCATCGTGTCCGCCATTTACTTTACCTGATAACTTTTCTTCTGATTGTTTTAGTTATCTTTGTTTTTTTCAGCTTTCCTTTCAATATTCCTTCTGAGGAAAAACAACTAGAGGTTGTCTCTTTAGGGATAGATTCTGTTTCTTGCCAATGGCAGAACACTCAGTTTGTTGTTTGTGAAACTGTTTCTTGGGGAGGCTCTGACGCTTCTTCCGCGAAAGGCTATATTCCCGGAGGCGAATCTGTTGATACCAGTCCTTCTCAAACTACCAGCCCTTTTACCTATTGCCAACCAGTAGGCACTGATGAAGGCTATCGTGTCGCTCGCGCAATGCTTTACTCATCAACAGCATTAGTTCGTGATATTGGTCAAGGTGTGCAATGCCTAGGTATACCTGTTGCAAAACAACCAGAGAAAAAGTCAACATTGACTTCTTTCACTACAACGACTGGATTCAGAACTTATCTCACATCACCCTCAAGCTCTCCCAAAAACAGCGGCATGTTTACCAAGACATTTCCAGGCAAAGTTCAATCCTGTACTTTCAAAGGAACATGGATAACAGACAATGATCAAAAATTCAACCAACGCAATACTTGTCATGGAGCTGTAGGAAGCTTTAATGGTTTTGCAGACGCTCAAAAACAATATGTCATTAATGATCCTGATTTATTTAGATGGGTGGGTTTGAGCCAAGCATCACTTAATCCCCCAGCACAACGCTATGATGGTTATAGCTTCTGGATGGAGACTTGCGATGATGAGTATTATCGCTCTGCACACGTTCCTCGCTATGGTGTTTCAGGCACTATTACTGGCTTTGGCACTTCTACTCTAGCATTTATCTGGAACTATTATGACGAGAATACGAAACCTGCTGTAGATTTCTCCTTTGACCTTGACTGCAAGCTTCAACTTCCCTCGGCATAAGCTTTATAAGGAAGCTGCTCCTTCTTTTTGTAAAAGAGGTTCCTATGCGCACTAACGTTGTCATCATGCTGGCATTCCTAGTCTTTCTAGTGGGATTTTTTTCTTCACAAGTAACACTCACTGGACAATATTCTAGATCTGATTCTTTTAGTTCTTTGACCAACGCAGAATTAGCTGACTCAGGACATTTAACTATTGATGATTGCAGAAATATTGCCAGATTTTCCACTTACAATTATCAATCAGGCCATTTAGCCAGAATTGAAGATACTGACAAAAACCCCACTATTTTGAGCACTAGCCAATACAAGAGCAACTCTTATCCAGCTTTCGACATCACTGGCGATGGCAAAGTTGATTTTGAAGACGTTGACTTGTGTTATGACTCTGTCAATGAACTCAATGAGTTTAGCAGATCAAAGGATGCTCGCCAACGACCCTTAAGCGCACCTCCCGCATGTGAAGAAGGCAGAGAAACTTGCGACCATAATATCTTAAAACGTTGCGCACGAGATGCTTATGGAATCCTTTCTTGGGCAGAGGTTGCCAAGCCAAATGCAGGAGAGCGATGCAGAGGCGATCGCATTGTTTCTTTTTTTTGTAGGCAAGGGCAATCGACCTTTGAGTGTTTCTTATCTCTTTAGCACTTCTTCACCATGAGCTTTTCTCCTCATAGAGGACAGCTTAATTTTGAATACCTCGTATTGACTGGCATTTTATTGGCAGTCTTAACCCCTCTGATTTATACTTCTCTTACCACGTTCTATGAAAGCTATAAAACAACCCGCTTGGAAGACATGATTTCGCAAATAGCTTATAAAGCAAACGACGTCTATAAACTAGGTCCTGGCAACAAAGACTCGGTAAATATTTTAGTCCCCCCAGGCATTACTGGAGCGAGCGTCGCTGGCAATGAAATATCTTATCAAACAACGCTTGGCAAGCAAAATACTTCTGTGCGCAAATTTACTGAAGTTGAAGTGATAGGCTCTTTAGATACTGTTCAAGGGCAATATCTTGTTCCTATTAAATCTATTAATTCCTCTTTAGTTCGCATTGGATCTGGACCTCTTCTCTTTGAGATTACTCCTGGATGCATTGGCGCTCCTGGTTTCGCTAACCCTCAGAATATTACTCTCTCCGGTGATGATTTTACCGCAACTAGTGTTCTTCAAAAAGATGGAGCAGACTTTGATCCGACTCTCTATCAAATTATAGACACAGGCACGATTGTTTTTGTCGCGCATCCGACGCAGTTTACCGCGCGCCCCACTGGACCTCCTTTTGTGATGCGTGTTGTTGACAAGGGGAAAACATCAAATAGCAAGGATTTTTTAGTTTATCCAAACTCTAATCTATGTCCTTAAGCTCATAAGTTTTATAAACGTCCTTCTTTTCGCTCTCTTATGGTTTTAGACAGCCTTGGCAGTTCCTTGAAAAATACCCTGAAAAAACTAGCGCAAGCTGTCTTTGTCAATGACAAACTCCTGGATGAACTAGTTCGCGATATTCAACGCGCGTTATTGCAGGCAGATGTCGATGTCAAACTTGTTTTTGAACTTACGAATAAAATCAAAGCACGAGCGAAAGATGACAAACCTCCCGCTGGTGTGACGCAAAGAGAATATTTGGTGACGATTGTCTATCAAGAATTAGTCAAGTTCTTTGGCGAAGAGAAAAAAGGCATCACGATCACGAAGAAAAAGCCCTTCAAAATTATGATGTTGGGACTCTATGGTTCTGGAAAAACTACTACTATTGGCAAATTAGCAAAATATTATCAAAAACGAGGTCACAAAGTCGCTGTTGTTGGACTAGACGTGCATAGACCAGCAGCATCATTACAACTACAACAATTAGCAGACCAACTCAAGATTCCAGCATTTATTGATCCTAAAGAAAAAAATGCCTTGAAAGTCTGGAAAAAATATGAGTCCAAATATCCTGAGTTTGATATTCTTCTTGTCGATACCGCTGGCAGAGATGCTTTAGATAAAGACCTTATTGAGGAAATTGAAGCAGTGAATAAAGCAGTGCAAGCGGATGAACGACTTTTGGTGTTGAGCGCAGACATAGGGCAAGCAGCGAGAAAACAAGCGCAGCAATTCCATGACTCTTGCGGTGTGACTGGCGTTATTGTCACAAAATTAGATGGCACCGCCAAAGGTGGAGGCAGCTTAAGCGCGTGCGCAGCTACTCAATCTCCTATCAAATTTATTGGCATAGGCGAAAAGATGGAAGATCTAGAAGAGTTTAATCCTGTTGGGTTTGTTGGTCGATTACTTGGCATGGGAGATATTGAAGCACTGCTTGAGAAAGCAAAAGAAGCCATGACTGAAGACCAAGCAGAAGACCTTGGCAAGAAAATGATGGAAGGCAACTTCTCTCTGATTGATTTGCACCAACAGCTGACGGCGATGCGCAAAATGGGACCACTCAGCAAGATTATGGAAATGATTCCTGGCATGAGCAAAATTCAGATGCCTAAAGAAGCACTCCAAGTGCAAGAAGAAAAAATTATCTTATGGAAATATATTATCGACAGCTGCACGAAAAAAGAACTAGAACATCCAGAAGTCTTGACTAAAAATAGAATTGAACGCATCGCCAAAGGATCTGGCGTAGAAGTCAGAGATGTTAGAGACTTATTGAAGCAATATAATCAAAGCAAGAAATTCATGAAAATGATGAAAGGCAAAAATCCCGAAAAGATGATGAAGCAATTCGGGAAAATGCAAATGAAATAAAAGTTAAAATACGCGAGAGACTCCTTGACTGCCATAATCCTGAGGTCTTTTAATATGTCGACCATGATCATCCATATAACTGAATCCATGATCTTGATCTTCTCGAGTTAATACTCCTTCGTGCATCATGGCGTAGACTGTTGACTTATCCTCACCTAATGGAGTATCTTTTATTTGCCTGTATCCACTTCGGACTTGTTCAGCCAAATCCGCTTCTTGATGTTGTACAGTACAACCCATTCTTGTTAATCTTGTCGCATCCCTTTTCATTGGGATTATATCATCTTCTGGATTTAAGCTGTCACCATTTAGATTTGTCATTTTTATTCTCCCATACCTCTTTATCTATACTATTTCTATATCTATTTTACCCAAACTACAACTTTATAAATGTCACCTATCCCTCTGGTAACTTAAGAGGTGATGCTATGCTTACTATCTGTGAAAGCTGCGGACAGCATTTTCACGTTGAAACGGAAGCAGAAGAATTAGGAGACTACTTTTGCATGCACTGCAGAAGTGAATAACTATGGTTGACCAAGGCGCAGAAGCTATCATCACTATCAAAGGCAACACTGTTGTTAAACAGCGGATTGCTAAATCTTATCGTATTCCTGAGATTGACAACAGACTAAGAAAATTACGCACGAGAAGCGAAGCTAAACTTTTACAGAAAGCTGGCGCAGTCGCTCCTCAAGTTTTAGCTGTTGATGAAAAAACTCTGTCGATTACGATGGAATATTTACAAGGAGATTTACTCAAAGATGTTTTTGATGATCTCCCAGAAAACCAAAGAACAAAACTTCTTCATGACCTAGGAAAAAAAGTTGGCGCATTGCATGACAAAGACATTGTGCATGGCGACTTGACTACATCGAATATGATCGTGACTAAAGATGGATTGAAGCTTATTGATTTTGGATTGGGCATGATATCGAAAAAACCTGAAGACAAAGCTGTGGACTTGTATCTCTTACGACAAGCACTGCATAGCAAGCATTATAGACATAGTGAGGAAGCATTTACTGCTGTTTTAACAGGCTATAAAATATCACAAGGACATATCGCTGTACTAAAACGACTGGAAAAAGTTGAGCAGCGTGGTAGATACAAGCAAAAGACTATTGTTTTCTAATGATTTTCCATTCTTTATAATCTTGTCTTCTCTTTTTGAGTAGAAACACTATCGAAAGATTCAAAAAGCCTTTCCCGATATCTCTGCATGTAATAGCCCCGTGGTCCAGTGGTCAAATTTTGCTTCGGGATAAACCGACAAGAGACTTGAGACGATGCCCTTTGGAGGCATAAACGGCAGTTCGAATC
>CAYMIM010000041.1:0-13875 GCA_964390715.1 Candidatus Woesearchaeota archaeon
TGTTGTTGGCACTGGTGGTGCTGTTGCTGCTGCTGTTGGCACTGGTGTTGTTGTTGCTGCTGTTGCTGTTGTTGGCACTGGTGGTGCTGTTGCTGCTGCTGTTGGCACTGGTGTTGTTGGCACTGGTGTTGTTGGCACTGGTGTTGTTGCTGTTGCTGGTGCTGTTGCTGGAGACATTTTATATAGCGAATATGGCAAAAAAGGTGCGCTTGCTAGAATAAGAAGCTTTACAACTTCTGGACTTTTAACTGCCGCGCTCTTAACAGGCGGCTATGTTGTAGGCAGACATCGATCTGACATCACCGACGTTATTCCACAAGAACAAGGTATTACAATTAAGCAAACAGATGGAAGAGCGACTCTCTTTCAAAAACAAGCAGATGGCACTTATGCTCCTCTAGAAAAACGTTTAGACAAATAGATTGTTTACTTTCTTATTTCTCTTCAGCAGTTTTGAGCCTCTGCACTTCCAAGAAAGCACGGATTTCCGCGATGAGCTTGTCTCGCTCGCGCGCCAGCCCTTTTTCCAAAATCTTCATCTTGCCATCGGTGACGTATTTATCATAGACTTCACGCATGAACTTAATCGTTGGATTTTTGCCATGAGCATCTTCATAGTCTTTGTTCAAATAAGCTGAGAATGAGAAGAAAATATCTCCCTTGTAGTATTTTTTCTTGCCCTCTTTGGTCTTGACTTCCTTGAGATTTTTTACTTTGACTTCCGTGTCTATAGCATACTTGACATAATCCGTGACTTTTTTTTCTATGATCCAGAGAAACACGTAGTCATTTTTGTCTATTCCAGCGCTAGTTTTATGCTCTTTCTCAATGACCTTATAGCCGTAGAGTTTTGTCCATTTTTGGATCGCCTTGTATAAGTCATCAACGGGAAGGATACCAGAAAAACTATACCTTATGACCTCTCCAACAAAATCTTTTTCTCCCATATTGCTGATTCCTTCTTTTATTCTTAATAAAACTTGCTATTTCCTTGGAACGTTTAAAGTCGCTTTTAATTCGTCCGTGAGCATGAGGGTTTCATTCGTCAGCTTGGTCTTTAAGTCATCTAAGCTATTTTTCGCGATAAACTGCTCATAGACCTGGCGGAAGAATTCCTGGATTTTTGATTTTTCTTTTGGCTTAAAGGTTCCTTTATAGTTTTTCGCCAGCCATGATTTAACACCTATATCCACTTCCGCCTGCTGTTTCTTCATCTTACCTTCAGCGGTGTCTACCATGACGTCGATAAGGCGAAGTATTTTTATCCTGACTTGAAATTGATACTTAACATAATCCGTTATTTTTCTCTCCCCCTCGAACACGAAGGTTAACTCCTTTCCCGAGGATTTTACCAGCTCTTCATGCTCTTTATCCGCAACATCATAGTAACGCTTTACACACCACTTCTTAAAACTGCCCAAGAGATCGAGTATGTCAAAGACACCAGCGTACCTGATGACAAAAAATCCTGTATCACTTCCTATCGCATACACCTTAAGCTTCTTTTCGTCACCCATGACTCTTTAGCTCTTTTTTGTTTCTTATAAGTGTTTTGTTGCTTCTTGACAATGGAGAGTCTCAAAAGTTTTAAATAGACAGACACTGTTCTCACTTTCATGACGGTGTTAGTGGATCCTTGGGGATCATCTTTAGTTGAGGATTATGGACGCTTATTGACAGAGTTTGGTCTAGAACAATTTTCCCAATCTGATTTTCCTAATCCTAATCGACAAATGCGCAGAGGTGTTGTTTTCGCTGGCAAGGACTTGGGATTGATCGCGGAGTGCATCAAGAAGAAGAAACCTTTCTACGCGTTAACAGGGATTATGCCTTCTGGAGAAAAATTGCATCTGGGCAATAAACTTGTTGTTGAAAATCTACGCTATTTCCAGGATCATGGAGCGCACACCTATATTTTAGTCGCTGACTTAGAATCCGCGGCAGCACGAGGAGTACCTTTAGAAGAAGCGAGAAAACGAGCTCTAGAGTTTCACATTCCCGCCTACTTAGCGTTGGGTTTAGATCCCAAGAAAACTACTTTTTATTTTCAATCGGAAAACATGGATGTCATCAAGATTGCCTTTGAAGCATCGAAAAAAATAACACTCAATGAATTTCGAGCAGCCTACGGGAGCGCAGAGCCCAGTAGAATTATGGCTTCTGTCACACAAATTGGTGATATGCTCCTTCCTCAACTCAAAAAACGCATGCCCGGGATTATTCCTGTTGGCATAGATCAAGCGCCACATTTACGACTAGCGCGCGATTATATTCGGAGAGCAAAAGACAAGAAATACTTTTTATTAAGCTCCATTTACCATAAATTTACACCAGCGCTAAATGGCGATTTCAAAATGTCCAAGTCTGTCCCTGATTCTTGTCTCAGCCTGCCAGAAGACGCAGAATCCATTAAACGAAAAATTCAGAAAGCTAAAACTGGCGGCAGAAAAACCTTGGAAGAGCACAGAAAACTTGGTGGTATACCTGAAGATGATATGGTCTTTGAACTTTTGAAGCAGCACTTCATTGAGGATGACGCTGAACTTATGAAGATCTATAAAGCTTACAAATCAGGCAAGATGACCAGCGGAGAATTAAAAGAATTAGCCATTGAACGCGTAACTTCCTTTATGCGAGACTTCGAGAAAAAATTCGAAAAAGCGAGAAAGCAGGTTAAATCACTTCATTTTATTCATTAACCACAGGCTTTAAATAGCAGTTGTGCTTTTTATTTTTTGGTGATATACATGAAAAAACTCTTTAGCATTTTAGTTTTGGGTTTATTTTTGTTGAGTTCTTTTTCGGTAGCTTTCGCTGAAGAAGGCAGAAGTAAGGACGATACCAAAAAACGTATGGATGAAACTGTCAAAGAAAGACAAGAAAAAATACAAGACAAAGCACTACAACGCGATATTAAACTTGAAGATAAACAACTCAAGATGGACAAGCGCGAAGAGATGCGCAAAACTATCAAAGACCGCGTTGACGCAGCAAAACTACGCAAGGATGGAATTACTGACGCCGCAAAAATTTTAAGAGAACAATGCAAAGCCAAAGACACTACTGAAGGCAATTGCGGAGAAGCGTTTACCAAAATCAAAGAACACCTGACGACTGTTGTTGACCGCATGATTGAGGCATTTACAGCATTAAAGCAACGCATGGAAACTTCAGATACCGCTAATAAATCTCCCCCTCTTGAAAAAATTGACAAAGCATTGACTGAATTACAAGCGCTTAAGACCAAGATCGCCGAGGCAAAGACTCGTGATGAGTTGAAAGCGGTGATGCGAGAAGTTCGTGAGAAATGGGTTAATTTTAAGCAACTTTTACATGAACAGCAAGATGATACCTATCAACATAGAGCTCGCTCACTTCTCGAAAAAGCAACCAAAGTTCAAGACAAACTGAAGCAAGCTTTAGAGCGATTAAAGAGTAGCGGCACTGAAACAGAACGCCTCGCGGCTATTGAAACAGCATTGCAAGCAGTCGACGCACAAGTTCTAGCAGTGAAACAAGCGATTTCCCAGAACGACAAGACTCTCGTCAAGAGTTCATTGCAGAAACTCCAAGATCTCTTAAAAGAAGTAGCGCAGCAATTTTTCAAAGCAGGCAAGCGTGACGCGATAGCTTCTTTGGTTCAAGTGAAAACCGCGCCTGTAACTGTAGATGAGATGGAAGCATGAAACGATTTTCCTTACTTCTCATAGCGCTTGCAGCTGTCTTTCTCATTGGATGCAGCACGCCTAAGGAACCAACAGTCCAACAGCAAGCTTCTGACAAGGTCGCTGATGTTGATAATTTAGGTGATGGTTTAACTGGTTTAGACATTCTGGACCAGGACCTTGATACCAGCGATCTAGACGGTCTGGAAGACGACTTGAACGTCGACTTCTAACTCTTTCTTTTTCTCTTAGTAACTCTGAAGTAGCAACAAACCGAAAGCTTTATAAATAACTTTCTCCCCAACTTCTCTATCATTAAGGGGTGATAGAAGGTACCCTAATGATTGTCAAAGAAGACTTGCTCAAAAAACTCAGATCAGCTTTTGATTTAAACATTTATGAAGTCAAAATTTGGACCGCATTATTGGCCAGAGGCACCGCTGCCGCGGGCGAATTAAGCGACATTTCTCAAGTTCCTAGATCACGAAGCTATGATGTCCTAGAAAGCCTAGAAAAGAAGGGCTTTGTCATCATGAAGCTTGGCAGACCTATCCGTTATCTCGCTGTCAAACCTGAAGAGATTGTTCGACGCATGAAGGATGAAATCCAAGTACGCGCAGATAATCGTGTTGTCTTCTTGAATGACGTGAAGCAAGATCCTGTCTTCCATGAAATTGAATTACTCTACAAGCAAGGCATCCAGAAAGTTGATCCTTCTTCTTTAGCAGGCTCTTTCAAAGGACGAGACTCTGTGTATAATCATTTACGCAGCATGTTAGACAAGGCAGAGAAATCTGTTGTTATTGTCACTACCGCAGCAGGATTACAAAGAAAAATTAAACGCTATAAAGGCATATTCCAGAAGCTTCATGACCAAGGTGTTAAAATTAGAATCGCGGCACCCGCGCCTGAAGGACATTTCAAGGGATTACATGAGTTGAAAGATATCATACAGTTCAAACCTTTGGAAAGCTTCAATGGACGTTTCGTTATTGTTGATGACCAGGAAGTTCTCTTTATGGTTTCTAATGACGTTGACGTGCATGAAAGCTATGATACTGGCGTTTGGGTTAATACTCCCTTCTTCACGAAGGCGTTTAGTAATATGTTTAATTCCTATTGGAATGATATCCAGACCGTAAAGGTTATGAACAAAAAATAGAACTAAAAGAAGCATATGTCCCTTGACACTGAACGATTGTTCTTAAAAATAGGAGAACTGCTCGATCACCACCTGATCATTATACGTCAGATGCTCAGAGACAAAAGGATTTAGATAGTGACATTAGAATCTTTAAACTTAAATTTTGCTGAAGAGAGACGAAGAACATCATGAAAAAATCGACTTTCAAAGATTATTCTATCTTACCTGGATCGCGAAAAATTGAATCTACGGAGAGAGTTTCTATCGGTTATTTAGTTTTTGATAAGTTGGGGAAAAAAGTTTTAGAAACACATAACAAACGTTTTCAAGGCGTTCGAGAAATAGAAAACATTCAACAATACGCGCCTTTAGAGCCTATAACTTATTCCAACACACTACAAGCACTTAGTTATGATACCATTTTATGTCAACTTACTGGAGGAATAATTCGAGTCGCTTCTCCAACAGACATGACACATCATTGGGATCAGATTCCAGAAAAGAGCGCAACCTTTCCAGATACTAATGCTGTAGCTCTTTTTCCTAAGGCAGTAGCAAATAGCGATCTTGAACTTCAACGACAACAAGTACTTAGACTTCTTGGTAGACAAACTCTAGAAGTTCCCTTGCTTATTGAAGGTCTAGGCGTGAAAAAAGCAAACAATAAGGATCGTTTTGCCTTTGTTAAAACTAGTCTTACTACTATTACAGAAGCGCCTTTCCTCCAAAGAGATACCAGTGTCAGCTATGATCCTCTCTTAGACAGTCTTCAAGTTTCTGATCAAGGGGTTCGCGTTTACACTCCCGACGATCAATCAGGCATCTGTAAGGTCTATAGATGCGGAGATGAAGGCTTGAACTTCGCATGCGCTTGGTTGCTGAGTTCTAGCAAAGATGCTCGAGTACAAATTGTTAAAAAAGATAAAAAAGCTGCTTAATCTATGCCACGTAAACAACTATCACTTCCAGAACTTCAAACAACTTTGCTCTTTCAAACTATTCTTTCAGCAACGACACTGAATTTTAACCATTCTTTACCAGTTGGCAGCCATTGGAAGATTTTTCGTCGCACCAAAGGCATTTTTTTTGCAGCAATATCATAAACTTGGATCATCGCCTTATTATCATTTATCTTCCTCTCAAGATCTTACTGTCGCATTACACAAACACTTAAGCATCAGTGTACTTCAAAATTGTTTCACGATGTATATTCATCAAGATAATCCTATATCTTATAGTTCTACAGGTACTCAGTATGTTCCTTTAGCCGCCGCACAAAATTTTCTTGGTCCCGCACCTCATTATTTTCGCTGTGGTATTTCTTTAGAATTTCTTCTTTCTTTTCCCTCTCCCTGAGCAAAGCTTTTAAAGAAGGTCGTTTTAGCTCTTTCTATGGGTGATCACGACAAACTTATCGCTACTTTGCATCCTCTAGAGCGACAAGTCTTACCTTATTTAGCTGATGGCATGACTGTAGAACAGGTACGTGAGAAGACGGGGATGCAGGATGTTGAAATTATCCGAGCGTTGCAATGGCTGAGCAATAAACATGTCTTAACCTTGGATAAATCTACAAAACAGATTCTTTCTTTGGGTTCTAATGGCCAATATTATCTGAATCAAGGACTTCCAGAACGACGTTTTTTGGATGCCTTACAAGATGGGCCTTTGTCTTTACATCAGATCCGAGAACAAGGGCAATTAAATGGCGATGAAATCAATGTGTGTGTTGGACGACTGAAACGATTAGGCGCTATTCTCTTTGGACAACAATTAAGCTTAACACCTAAAGGCAGACAACTCTCGCAAGGGATATTTCCTGAAGAAGCTTTTTTAGCTACCTTACCGAGAGCTCTGGAAGATTTGACTGCTGAAGAAAAAAAACTCTACGCGGATTTGAAAGAACGACGTGATTTTCTCATACTGAAAGAAGAGAAAACTTTTACTATTACTTTGACTGACTTAGGACAAACACTTGTGCAGACTGATTTACCTACAGATTTTGTTGACGCCATTACTCCTGATGTGTTGAGAACTGGCGTGTGGAAAACTGGCACGTTTAGACGCTATGACACGGAAATCAATGTTCCTAAAATAACTGGTGGACGCGCGCATCCTTTATCACACTTGATCAAGCAGATTCGCCGCATCTTCATGGACATGGGATTCCAAGAGATGGAAGGATCGTGGGTAGAAACTTCTTTCTGGTGCATGGACAGCATGTGGATACCGCAAGACCATCCTTCACGAGAAGCGCAAGATACTTTCTACTTACCCTATCAAGGAACGATTCCTCAAGAGTTAGCAAAGAAAGTCGCTGTGGCACATGAAACTGGCGGAGCGACAGGATCGAAAGGCTACAAATACACGTGGAATCCTGAGATCGCGAAACAACTTCTGCTACGAACCCACACGACCGCGACAACGTTTCGTTATTTAGGTGAAAAAAATATCAAGCAACCCGCGAAATATTTCTACGCGGGAAGAATATTCAGAAATGAAGCTTTGGACGCGACACACTTAAATGAATTTCACCAAGTTGAAGGATTTATCATGGACGAAGGATTGACACTGCGAGACTTGATGGGATATATCAAAGAGTTCTATAAACGATTAGGCGTTACTAAAATTAAATTTAAACCTACATATAATCCCTACACTGAACCCTCGATGGAATGTCTTGGCTATAACGAGCAATTAGGCAAGTGGATTGAGCTGATTAACTGCGGCATCTTCAGACCTGAATCTCTGGAGCCTTTTGGCATTACTGTTCCTGTGATCGCCTGGGGATTTGGCGTTGAACGACTAGCGATGATGCTGTATGGACAAAAAGATATCCGCCAAGTATTTGGAACATTGGTTGATTTAGATATGATCAGGAGTTACGCGTTTCCCAAGTGAACTACCATGGTAAAAATAGACGTCAGTCATCGCATGCTGGAGCATTTCGCTGGAAAGCGATTAACTCGTGATGAATTAGAAGAACTGCTCTTTACTTTAGGCTATGAACTAGATCAAGTTGAAGGAGACATATGGACGATTGACATCACCGCGGACAGACCTGATCTTGTTTCCGCAGCTGGCTTGGGAAGACTCTTGAAATCTTACTTAGGTCTTGCTCCTGGATTATCGAATTATCTTGTGAAAAAAAGTGACTATCGTGTTGTCATCAATCCGAATGTGAAGCACGTACGACCTTATACTGTCGCGGCTGTGATCAAAGGATTACAATTTACTGAAGACACTCTCAAAGAACTCATCCGCATTCAAGAGAAATTGCACGCCACTTTTGGACGCCAGAGAAAAAAAGTCGCTATAGGCATTTATCCTCTGGACAAGATTGCATGGCCGATCTCCTATTTCGCCGAAGACCCGAAAAAAATTAAATTTATTCCTCTGGATTTTGACACTTCCTTACGAGCGGATGAAATTCTAGAGAAACACCCCGCTGGCATCACGTACAAGCATCTCTTACAAGACACGCAGCAGTATCCTTTCTTCATGGACGCCAAAAAACAGATTCTTTCCATGCCTCCGATCATCAACTCACAACATTTAGGCAAAGTAACTACTCACACGAGGGATGTGTTTATCGAATGCAGCGGTCATGATTTTCACAACCAAAACATTATTTTGAACATCTTAGTAGCATTACTTGCTGACATGGGCGGCAGCATTTCCAGCGTGACTCTTGAGTATGGACCTAAAAAACTAGTGACACCTCATTTCGTCAGCGAGAAGATGGCAGTGCCTTTGACATTGATCGAACGTGTGTTAGGCATGACTTTTACTCATGGACAATTACAAGAATTGCTGAAAAAAATGCAATATGGCATTGAGAAGATTGACCAGCAGCACGCGCATGTGCTTATTCCAGCTTTTAGAAGTGATATCTGGCATGCCGTTGACGTCGTTGATGATCTCGCGAGAGCTTATGGCCTCAACAACTTTCCCTTGTCACAGAAGCATGTCGCCACTACTGGCGGAACAACGAAACGCGTCCAGATCGCGGAACAGATTACTGATTTGCTTGTTGGATTAGGCATGCATGAAATGTTTACCTTCGCCTTGACGAGCAGAGATGACCAATTCACAAAGATGCAGCTGCCACAACAAGAGCATATCTCCTTGGGGAAAACTACTGAAGACAGCATCAACATGGTACGATGCTCGCTCCTACCAGAATTGCTGAAAGTGTTATATCACAATAAAAGTCGAACCTATCCACAAAAATTGTTTGAAGTTAATTATATTGTCGAGCCTGACGAGCACGCGGATGTCAAATCACGGAACGCGCTGCATTTTTCTGGAGCCTTATGCGCTGAAAAAGTTAGCTTCACTGACGCGAGACAAGTGATTGAATATGTCTTGGACAAGTATGGAATTGCTTACACGTGGAGCGAGACTGAACATGACTCTTTTATTCCTGGACGTGTCGCCAAGCTTGTTGTTCATGACAAAGATATTGGCTTTTGTGGAGAAGTGCATCCGCAAGTCTTGGAGAACTGGGGGTTACAATTGCCTGTTGTTGGGTTTGAGATTGATTTAGATAAACTATTCTTTTAATTTGTTAGTTACTATTTTCATACGCCTCAAAGCCACCCGTTAAATGACGAGTATTCTCGTATCCTTTTTTCCGCAAGAACTTGAGCACACGAAGACTTCTGATGCCATGGAGACAATACACGACTAGAGATTTCTCTTTGGGAATTTTTTCTTCACGCTCCGCAAATTCAAACATGCTGAAAGGAATATTTTCCGCTCCGTCGATATGACCTTCTCGATATTCCCATGCTTCTCGCACGTCAATGAGCTTGTATTTTTTCTTGTCTTTCTTTAACTCTTGAGCACTTATTTCTTCTTTCATTTCTTTTTCGCGGTTTTTATTTGACAACTTTCTCCATCAGCGATACGAGTAGCTAAAGAACCTGTCGATGTTAGCAACAACGCGATACTGAGAAAACCAATTTCTATTCCCTTGAAGGGCAAATAAGCAATAACACTAGTCAATCCCACAGCGGACAATAAACCAATACCACAAGACGCGCATCCTGGCGCAGCTAATCCTAATATCGTACCCATAGTTGTCGCTTTCCCACCTTGCATGGAAAACATCCTTGTCTTTTTTATTTTATAAGTGAGCAAACTTACTACCATGCCTAGTAATGTCGCGATAATCAGCAGAGTGTAGAAAGATGTTGTTGTGATACTGTTGAGGCCTCCTTGGATTAAAGCAATGGTAAATTTGAGCGCTTCTCCTGACGGCATTGTATTGACCGCAGATACTAAGGTTTTTAAGTTGGGAAGAAGCATATTCAGCATAAAGAAGAGCATCGCTATTCCCAAGGCTAAGCCTGTGTAACTTGGTTTTTTAAAGACTTCCCCGAGTCCCTTTTTTATCTTTTCCACCTTTTTTCGCATCTCTTTCCTTCTAGCACCGCCCCTTTAAATACTTCACGCTGGGCGTATCTAACGCAAATTATATATAGTGCACCATCTCTTCAATTTCATGCAGAAAGTTAGCGCTTCCAAACACGCAGTACCTATCCAGAATAAACGTGAGTCTCATTACTTAGGTATTTTTGTCGCGCTTCTTGTCGCATTAGTGTTATTTGGCGTGTATTCTCCTATCAGCTTCACGAGTGATATCACTGGTGGACCTGTGCTAGATGTGTTGTCTACAAGTTCACCATCCTCCGCACTTTTATTATTCGCATTACTCTTCGGTATTTTACTTTTGTTTTTCTTCACGCATCGCATGATGTCGCGCGTGATGTAATTCTTTTTGTGACTTTTTTCTAAAAATTTCTTAGATCGCGTTCTTTTCACCATTTCGCAACCTTTAAATAGGACAGCAACCTTTTATTTTTATCAAAAAGAGTTACTATTCAAACTACGGAGGCAGGAAAAACATGGCAAAACGAAAACGATCTGCAGCTCGACGTACTACAAAGCGAAGAACTGTTAGACGATCAACCACTAAGAAAAAAAGACGCAGATAATTTGCTCGTCATGGGGAGTATTTCTGCTCCTCACTTTTTCTTTTTCACTACTTTTATTTGTTGAAGAATATGTTTTTCATCATGCGCTTTGGCAAAGATGACTTGAATGACAATAATTCTATTAATCCTGGCTGCAACTTGATGATATCTTTGTATGAAATAATACCTACGAGCTTCTCCTGTTCTGTGACTGGCAAGTGCTTGATCTTTTGCTTTCCCATCTTGACGACCGCTTCGTAGACATCCTGATCTGGTTCTATAGTATGCACTTTTTTGACCATTAATTGCCTGACTTGGGTGCTTTTTGGGTCTAGACCCTTGGCAAGGGCTTTTCTGGCTAAATCCTGTTCTGTGATAATACCCATGACTTTGCCGCTTTGCTCGATGACCAAACTTCCTACTTCTTCCTTCGCCATCTTTTTCGCGCAGTCCATAATACTTCTATTATCTTCTATGGAGAATACTTTGTTTCGCATAATTTCCCGAACACGAATGCCTGTTAACATACTCTTTTTACTTTTTTTCTCTTATAAATAGATTGTGGCAGTAGAACTCTTATGTTGGATTATGCCCATCGATGACCAAATTTTCGCAAATCTATCTTGTTATTGACTATGCTAATTCCTTCTTCTTTGAGCAATTTTATTTTGTTCTTGAGACCTGAAGCGAAGCCACCTAATTCTCCATTACTGTTGATAACTCGATGACAGGGGACGACTGGAGCATGGGGATTTTTATTTAAAGCTGTACCTACTGCACGATACGCTTTATTATTTAGTTTATGAGCGATGTCTCGATAGGTTGACACTTTCCCTTTAGGGATTTGCGATGTTACTTGATAGACGCGCTCTGCGAAAGATTTTTTAACCATTAACAAATTCTTAACTTCTGATTTTATATACTTGTTGTATTTAATCTATGTTCTCCATTACTCTCTTAATAATCAAAACTAATATATACTTAAAACCATCCAGAAACTTATGCCAAATAACTTATATTATCCTACTCCTGATAGACTTATTGAATATAATTCTTTAGTTTTAACTTTAATTAAAGTCAAGAAAGCCGATAGACACCAATTATTAAATCGTCAAAAATTAGCAAAAATAATAGAGAACTGCAAACTCTCTGGAGGCGATGTTTATGATAAGGCAGTTCTTTTGTTGAAAGGACTCATTCAAGGGCATCCTTTTGCGAGCGGGAATAGGAGAACCGCATTTATAGCTACCAAAGACTTTGTTCTAACCAATAAATTTCAGTTTTCAATAAAAGATGATCCATCACAAGCAAAGATTATGATTGATATACGAGAAGCTTTTTATACTGATGATAAGTTAAGGGAGTGGATTAAACATGGAAAAATTCGAGCATTTGAACGATAAGCAAGTATCTGCTATAGTGTTAAAGGAGTTAGAACTATTTAGGAAATTGATACAAGGTCACGAAAAACTACTAGAAGCCATAGGTAAGTTATAACTTTATCCTATTAATGGGTTTATTCTTTTTAGCCAACGTAGCTCACCATCGGATGCATATCTGGTTCTTCTGTGTATGTTTTTCTTCTGTTTTCCGCTTCTGAACGCATGGGATGTTCTCGATGTCCAAGCTCATGCTCTAATACTTTTTCCCGATCTCTTCCCTTGAGACCTTCACGTATTCTAATCACACCACTGTAAGTATCGCATAGTCCTAAAATGTTTTCTCCTATGCTATAATTACTTGTTTCAATGACTGGCTTACCATCAACCCATTGCACTTTACTAGGATAGAGCTTCGCTTGTCCATAGACTTGCTCTTGCTGTGCAGGTTCATATCTTTTTTCCTCTGACGCTGGATTAGCTTCTAGACTAGCTAGGAGTATTAGTCCTTCTAGTGATTTTTTTAGGAAATGCATCTTCTCTCCTTGCTATGTAAACTCTTAAATATATGTTTTTCTCTCTTATAGGTATGAGAGGTTTCCTGTTATTAGTGGGGATGATTCTTTTTGTGGGAAGCATGTATCTGTTTTACCATCAGGATCTTTTGGGAAAAGACGTTGATTCCCTAACCGGAAGAGCGATCGCAGATGATCGACCTTTAGTGGATAGGATCACTCAGAGCGTGCAAAAGCCTGTGTCGATTGAAGCAGTTGTGCAAATGCTGCCGGTTATTTTATTGTTCTTGAGCTTTGTCTTCGCTTTCGCGAGCGTGCTGATTCCAGATGGAGAACGATAATTCTTAATTAGATGATGGTTTTCTAAGATCATGAATAAGTTGTCTTTTTAAAAGGAAATAACTGAAAATTCCACCATATATACCCCAGTTTCTTTCTTTTTCTTCCTTGACTTTTACATGGTTTATCATGTTTTCGAGTAAATCAACATATACTTTATTTTCTACTCTAATTTCTTCAAGGTATCTTTTTTGTTTTTCTATCTCGCTATTGTAAAGTTCACCATTAACTTCTGAATTTGTATTCAATTCGATAATCGGCATTTTTCTGTTTGCATGAGCTTCAAATAGTTTATAACTTATAATTGCATTTGAGATCATTGTGTCTCCAAGTATTCCATTCATTAATAGTCCACCTAATGCAAGGGCTTGTAGACTAGTTATGTATACCTCATTCTCGTTTGTTATTTCTGCATGGAATCTTTCCATTGTTTTATTAATAGGACCTAGCTCCACCCACCCATAATTTTACTACAGAGTTCATCCTGAAGAATTGGTAAGCCTTCTTTAGTGTATTTTATCATAATCTATATACTGTAATATCTATTTTTAAGTCTTTTGATTGAGAAAGAAACGCCGCGATCCAACACTGGAAGAAAGTTCTAATATCCGCTTTAATAGGTTCTTATCTATGAATCTCTCGTTTAGAAATAAATTCTCTATAAAATGAGTCAATTAAAGTAACGGCATCTTCATTGCCTTTTAGAATAACAGTTCCTATTAAACTCTTGAAGTGTTTATTTTTAATGTATGCCTCTATTTTATCCTCTGTAGTAAAAATACATGTTTTAAATGGTCTTTCATTAGCGAGATATACTGCATAACGTATTCTCTTTGAAACCATATCACTTTC
>CAYMIM010000042.1:0-21201 GCA_964390715.1 Candidatus Woesearchaeota archaeon
GATTCCTTTAATAACGCTGGTATGAATTCATGGGCAAAGAACAATTGTGTGCCAGTAACAGATCACGATTCTATAAAAAGTTGTGTCTATACTTCAGGACCAAATAAAGGCAAGCCAGTATTTGATTTCTATAAATGCGCGCCATCGAAATAACAGAGCAAAACCTTTAAATCACCTAAAATCTCTCTAAACAGGAAAAGATGGCAAACATAATAGAGCAACATTTCGCGAAAAAAGAGGATCAAAAATTCAAGGGTGATCTAGCTAATAATAAAGTGCTTACTCCTGGAAAATTTGGTCTTAAAGAAGCGAAATACCGTTTAGTCCTTGATTCTCCTGTGAGTGGTGTTGAGGCGACTTATTTCTGGGTTATTCGCATGATGGAAGACCGTCCGCCCTTCGGGTTGAATTACGTGGAGCCCAATGGAAAAATAGAAAAAATAAAGGATGTCTACACCGCGGGTGAAACATCATCCTATTGGGGCATGACTGAGCAGAGAAAAGGAGTTCAGCAGGATAAATTCCAGCAGCTGATGGCGAACATCGGTCAGTTGCTCAAGACACTGTTTCAACTGTTAAGAGAAGTCCGTATCATCGAGGAGCGTTTGCTCTATTATGAAAAAAGCGATCAAGGTGACAGAAGCGCGGAAGTCGCTCTAAAAAGCATCTGGGTGGATCTCGTTGAAGGTGGCTCTAAAAATCCAGCGTCAGTCTTGGGTCTCGGTTCACAAGTCGGATTTGTCACTTTGCCAGATCTATTTTTCTCTATCCATCCTAAAAAAGAGGAAGATGTCGACAGGGAAGTGGACAAGTTGTCAGAAGGCGGCATCAACAGGAAAGTGCGCGAGGTCGTCGGCAGGAAATTAAAGCAATATCTGTTCTGGAAAGTAAAAACTTACAAGGAATTGAAGCAAGGATATGAGTTCAAGATAAAATACATGCGTCAGCATTATCACGTTATTCGTCTCTATATGAATTGGCTTCGTCCCTATCTCAAGAATGTGCAGCGATTGCAGATGCAGCCAACAGCGGGAGACAAGGATATCATCGCGGCTTTCGAGACGTCAAAAATAGAATTGGAGGTTCTCGGCATCCAGAACAAGTATGAGGCGGACGGAGAGTATGGAAAGGAACTAAAAGACTTCAAGGAATTTTTCCCAGTGATTCGCGTTCGTATGGATTATGTGGCGATGCCCGAAATCGCTTTCCAATCTGAAGGTCAGCGTGGAGCTGTTCATCGGGGAAGAACAATCATAATTATAGAAGCGTTCACAGCTACCAAAGAAGATATTGAAGAGTACAAGCGGAAGATAGAGAAGGAAGACATGGAATTACTAGCTTCCATTGAAGAGTCTATTCGCTCGTTAAAAGAAGATCTGGAATATTATCTTATCAAAGGTGGAGAGTTAAAAAAAGATGAGGAGAATAAAGAGCAGGAAAAAGGAGCTAGTGTTGCTTCTCCATTTAAGCATCTCTTCCTAGGATTCAAAGAATTGGCTGGCATTCCAACGCTCGGGAAAAAAACAAAGAGCAAAAACCTCAGTGAAAAAGGTGCAGCGGAAGGCATAGCGAAAGTGCACGCGTATGTCCTCTATAATATTTATAAAAAGGCGCACGGCATGTTTACGGAATAAAAAAGTATTAAGGTCTTTATAAAAGAAAAGCGAAAATTATTAAGAAAATGCTTAAATAGTAATAAGAAAAAGAAGATCTAAGAAACATGAATGAACTCTTACTCTATGCATTGGCTAGTGTTTTAGCATCTAGTCTTCTTTCATTGATTGGAGTCGTTACACTCTTTGTACGATCTGCTCTTTTAAAGCATCATTTAATTTACTTGGTCAGCTTTGGTGCTGGTGCGCTCTTTGGTGACGCTTTCATCCACCTCTTGCCGGAAGCAATAGAAGAATCTGGAGGATTTGGGTTGAGCATCTCAGTCTTTATACTTTTAGGTATTATCATATCTTTTATTGTCGAGAAATTTATTCATTGGCACCACTGTCACCATATCGAGAACAAAGGCCACAAACACCATCTAGACCATAAGACAAAAGAAAGCTCATTGGCGGCCATGAATCTCTTTGGTGACGCTATGCATAACTTCATTGATGGTCTCATCATTGCGGCTAGTTTCCTGGTCAATATTCCTGTAGGTATAGCAACAGCGGTCGCAGTCTTATTGCACGAGCTGCCTCAAGAATTAGGAGATTTTGGTATTCTTCTTCATGCAGGATTGTCAAAAAGTCGTGCGCTCTTCTATAATTTTCTAGTAAGTCTTACAGGATTCCTCGGAGTCGGAGTAGCGTTTTTCTTGAGTAACTACATGACGGGATTAACAGAATTTTTATTGCCTTTATCAGCGGGAGTATTTATCTATATCGCAGGTTCTGACTTGATTCCAGAATTGCATCATGAGATTAAAGTAGAGCGTTCTATCATGCAGTTGGCTATGTTTGTTTTAGGAATTATGATCATGCTTTCCCTCTTGCTGATCGAATAAAACACTATATTTATTAAGTAATTTTCTCGCGTCTTCACTATGCAATTCCCCAAGCTCAAGAACAAGTGGATCTTAGCTCCTATGGTAGATGTCAGTAATCTGGCGTTTCGTCTGTTATGCAGAAAATATGGCGCGTCCATGGGATACACAGAGCAATTATCCTCTCTAGCGATCCTTCGTGACAATCCTCGAACACTCAAATTAGCAGAAACCAATGAGCAGGATAAGCCAGTCGGTCTGCAACTCTTTGGTCGTAATCCAGAAATTTTAGTGGAAGCGGCAAACAAGCTCAAGAAAAACTTCGACGTCATCGATCTCAATTTAGGTTGTCCTTCAAAGAAAATTGTAGCGCAAGGCTATGGTTCAGCGTTGTTGAAAGAAAAAGATAAAATCAAAGAGATTGTTGAAGCGTTAGTCCAAGGAGTCAACAAACCTATCACAGTCAAAATGCGCTCTGGATTTCAAAAAGTAGAAGCTCTAGAGTTAGTCAAAGTGATTGAAAAAGCTGGCGCGACAGCGATAGCGGTGCACGCTCGTACCCAAGAGCAACAGTACAGTGGAAAAGCGGATTGGAATATCATCAAGCAAGTCAAGCAAGCGGTCAGTATTCCAGTCATTGGCAACGGTGATGTAGACAGTCCGCAAAAAGCGTTGCGGTTATTGGAAGAAACAAAATGTGACTATGTAATGATCGCTCGCGCGGCGCAGCATAATCCAATGATCTTCAAAAATATCTTACAGTATGAAAAAACCGGTGAAATCATCGAGCAGTCACCAGAGGAAAAAATACAGCTCTGTTTCGAATACGCTGAGCTCGATAAAGAAGGCTCATTCGTCCGTCTCAAGCAGATTTGTCAATACTTCACCAAAGGCATCGTGAATGGCGCTAGGATAAGAGAAAGACTCAATGCAGCGCGATCTAAAGAGGAAATACTCTCTGTTCTAAATATAACCACTTTTAAGTAATAACAGATAAGAAACCTTTATAAATAAGAAAAAATTAAACCAGATATGGAAATTCCTTATGTTATGCAGTCTTTAGAAGAGAAACTTGACTCCTCAGTTTTAGGAAAGGATTTCTTCCCGCTGGTCGAAAGAACTATTCCATTTTCTGAAAAGCGCGTGTTATATATACAGGGATTTTTCCCTAATAAAAAACAAGTAGAAGTTATTAGGCAAATAGAGGAAAACCATCAAATAAGTCCAGTTAGAGTGCTGCATACATTACTAGAGCAAGGAAGATATGTAGCAACTAATGAAAAGCCTAGAGAACTAACAACTTATGGAAAGAAAGCGGAAGCACCAAAAGATGTTAGCAGACAAGGAAGAAATATGTTTATACTCCAAAGTTCATTAGAAGCAGTGTTCAAAAATGAAACAAAAATAGTAGTCCCAGGTTATATTGATAGCTATTGTTTTGATGAGAACGGTGCATTCTCTTGTAACATTCAAGTTATACCGGTCTTGGAACGATATGATCTAAAAACTGAATTAACAAATTATGGTGTTGATGGAGCAATAACTTTCTGGGAAATGCCGGCAAAATTTAAGATGTTCAAGAAAAAATAACAACGAATTTTTTTATCGGTTCAAACATTTGCCTTTTCTCTTAAATTCTAAGTTCTTTATCTTATTTCCTTCTAACTCCATCCAGACATTCACAAAAGAGCCATAGCCAGCGTTAATAGCAGTAGTCTTGTCCATCTGATGCGATGTAAAATGTTCATGCATATGCGCGCCAACACACACCAGCGGTTGATGTTTGTCAATCATTTCTCGTGCTAGTAAAGAGCCAAAGTGAGAGCCATATCTCGGAGATCGAGCGTCAGTAATCTCATCAATCGGCGTATTGAAAGGAACATTATGCGTCAAAAAAATAACAGGTTTAGTCGCTTTCTGAAAGAGGCGATTAACTTGATTGAAGAGTAAAGTATATTTCTTTTTCTTGAGTGCTAATTGTGATTTGGTAAAGCGTGCTAATTCTTCTTTATGTTGGGGATATTCTGGCCCAGAAGTGATGCCATGACCTATCAATTGATATTTGCCTATGTCTAAAAATTGTAAGTGCATATTATGGATGTTGTTTAATCCTTTGATCAGGAATTTCCAATGGTCTTCTCTAAGATATTTGAATTTACTTTCAGGATCTTTTGTCCAGTCCCAATTTCCAGGTAAAATATAGACAGGAACATTAAGAGTATTCAGATATTCCAAAATCTTTCGCCCATCAGCAAGTGACTTTTTGATCATCGCTTCTGCCTTTCTCTTGCCAGTCAGGTCCCACCACATGACTTTTGACGTAGGATCTTTAAGTCTCAGTTGCAATGCTTGAAACATAGCAGTGCGTAAGGCGTCAGAGCAAAAATCTCCAGGTGCTATAACAGCGTCAAATCCTTTGAAGTAGATTTCTGGCTTTTGACCATGCAGATCACCAATAATGAGGAATTTCATAGATAAAGAGGAGGAGATAGTATTAAAAATCTATCGTACAGTTTATAAATATTTGAAGTTCTAAGAATCTTATGGTTTTAGTCACAGGCATTGATGAAGCGGGGAGAGGCCCAGTCATCGGTCCTTTAGTAATTGCTGGAGCCATGCTTGATGAGAAAGACTTGCCAAAATTAGACAAGCTCGGCGTTAAAGATTCTAAGCTCCTCACACCAAAACAACGTGAAGCATTATTCCCAAAAATTCAACAGCTTTGCAAATACAAAATACTAGTCATTGAACCACAAGAAATTGACGAAGCAGTCTTATCCGAAGAATTAAATCTCAATTGGTTGGAAGCGTTAAAGTCCGTAGAGATTATAAAAGCACTAAAACCTAACAAAGCCATCATTGATTGTCCAAGCACAAACATTGCTAAATACACAAGTTATATCAAAGAGAAGTTGGGTATGGATGAAATAAAAATCGTTTGCGAGCACAAAGCAGACGTTAATCATCGTATCGTCGGAGCAGCTTCCATTTTGGCGAAGGTCACTCGTGATAAAATGATCGAAGAAATCAAGAAAAAATATGGCGACGTAGGCGCTGGTTACCCTTCAGACCCTACAACGCAGAAGTTTCTCAAGGAAAATTGGAATAAACATCCGGAAATATTCAGAAAGTCATGGATTTCATGGCAAAAGCACAGTAAAAATAAACAACAGAAAAAATTGGGGGAATTTTAACATATTTTTCGTCCCTAACTGTGAACAAAAACGTTTATAAACAAAAAAAAGACAAAAGGTAGGTAAATGACCATCATAAAAAAGCTCCATTTCAAGGGCTTCAAGAGTTTTGCTAAACCTATCGACTTAGAGTTCGGAACAGGGTTTAATTCAGTTATAGGACCGAATGGCTCGGGAAAATGCACCCGGGGGGACACGCTTATTTCACTAGCAGACGGATCTTTTATTAAAATAGAAGAAATTGTTAATAAAAAACTAAAGACAAATAAAAAAATAAAGATTGACGACGGCTATATTGCTAAAGGAGATAATACTTTTGTTTTTTCAGTAGATATGCGAACATATCAAATTACAAAAAGACCAATTCAAGCGTATGTAAAAAGATCAGCGCCAAAATATCTTTTAGAAGTAAAAACAAAATCTGGAAAGTCTATTGTTGCTACAGAGTATCATCCTTTATTTATTTTTGAAGAGAATGAGTTAAGAGCGGCGAGAGCAGATGAATTACAAGAAGGTGTTAGAATAGCTATTCAAAAAGAAAAAACAAACGACAATTTATCTCTTTCTAAAAATGTATTAGTCGATAACGGAGAAACTAATTTATTTATCGGAAAAAATAATGATATGCGGCAAATCATGCTTTCTGATATAATAATGGATGAAATAATATTTATTAAAAAAATACCAACTACTGAAAAATGGGTATATGATTTATGTGTAGAAGAAGATCATAATTTTATAGCGAATGGTATAGTCGCTCATAACTCCAATATCATCGATGGTCTTTGTTTCGTGCTTGGGAAGATGTCAGCCAAAGGCATGCGAGTAGAGAAATCTGCTAACTTGATATATAACGGTGGTAAAAAATCTTCAGCGATGAAAGAGGCGGAAGTCTCCATCGTTTTTGACAATGAGAAGAAAGATTTTCCCGTTGAAGTAGATGAAGTGAAAATTTCTCGTATCGTTCGCCAAAACGGACAGTCCATCTACAAGATCAACGATATAGTGCACACACGCCAGCAGGTAGTGGATATGCTCTCTATTGCGAAAATTGATCCTGATGGTCACAACATTGTCTTGCAGGGAGACATTGTCCATTTCATGGAGATGAAGACAGAAGAACGTAGACAGCTCATTGAAGAAATTTCTGGTATTTCTGTCTATGAGGATAAAAAACAAAAAGCGATCAATGAGCTGACAAAAGTAGAGGAAAAACTCAACGAAGCGACTATTATTATGACAGAGCGTGAAGCGAATCTTCGCGAGTTAAAAAAAGATCGTGATCAGGCGGTAAAATACAAGGACTTGGAAAAAAACATCAAAAGTAACAAGGCGACATTTATCCACATGCATTTGGAAGAAAAAAAGAAAAAAGTAGAGGATGTAGAGAAGAAAATCGCGGATCATCAGGCGCAGCAGGATAAATATACAAAAAAAATAGAAGAGCTCAAAAAAGCGATTACTGAAAAGAAAAAAGAGCTGCAGGACATAGGCAAGGATATTGAGCAGAAAGGCGAGAAAGAGGCCATTGTAGTCCAAAAAGAAGTAGAAACCATTAGGACAAACATCGTCAAGCAAACCGAACGTTTACACAGCTGTAAAAATGAGATCACCAAGATAGAGGAGCGTAAAAAACAACTGAAAAATGGCTTAGAAGACCTCAAAAAAACTATAACGCAATTAGAGCAATCCCGTGCTACCATCAACAAGAAAATAGAGGAATCAAAAAGCAAAGACAGTCGCTTGCAGGAAGACATTCAGCGCTTCAAGGAGAAATATGGTGTTGGCGGCACAACAGACGGATTAGATCCTATTGAAGAAAAAATAAAGAAACTCGAAGACAAAATCCAAAGCCAGACAGAAGAGCGGCAGGATGCCTTAAGAAAGAAATTCCAGCTTGAAGCGGAAATCCAGCAGTTGGACGAGCACATTGGCAAGCTCACCAAGTTGGGCAAGGGCATGGACATCGGTAAGCATAAAAAAGAATTAGAAAAAATCTCCGCGGAATTGCAAAAAGCATTGCAGGAAGACAGTGTCTTGGCGACGCAATTACGAGACGTCAAAGAGAAACTCCAAAGATCACAAGAGCAGATGTTCGCCATGCAGGCGAGAGAGTCTGGCATGAGATCAGCTGCGCTCGATGATAGCGCTATCAAGAAAATTCTCGCGCTCAACAATCCTAAAATTTATGGACTAGTGTCACAATTAGGAAAAGTCTCGGAAAAACATACTAAGGCTCTGGAAGTCGCGGCAGGTGCTCGTATTCGCAGCATCGTCGTCGAGGATGATAGAATCGCGGCGGAATGTATCAGCATGTTGAAAGAGTCACGCGCGGGTATCGCGACTTTCTTGCCTTTAAACAAGGTAAGAGGTCGCGCGGAAGGTACACCTCTCACGGGAAAAGGAGTCCAAGGAAGCGCTCTAGATTTAGTGACTTATGATAAGCGATTCAAGGATGTGTTCTCTTTTGTTTTTGGTTCAACCTATGTAGTCGATGATGTAGAAACAGCTCGTCGTATTGGCATTGGAAAAGCTCGCATGGTTACTTTGGAAGGAGACCTCATGGAAGTCTCTGGAGCGATGATTGGTGGCTATCGGGCAAAAACACAGGGTCTCGGATTCCAGCAGAAAGAAGTCTCAGAAAACTTGGGAAAATCCCAGAAAGAAATGGAGCATCAGGAAAAACTAAAGACCACATTGGAAGAGCGTCGTTCTGAATTAGAACAACGTATTGAGCGCTTGCGTAAAGTCAAGAGTGAGATGGAGGGAGAAGTCATTAAAGTAGAAGCCTCTGTTGGTTCACTTGATGTAGAAAAATTATATGAAGCGCGGGAAAAAGCTGCCAAAGATAAAGCATTTAGCATAGTCGAAACAGTAACAAAAGAAATAGGCAACATGCAGAAAGAACTGGAAATTCTCAAAAAAGAACGAGAGCGATTTATGGAAGGCATGAAAGGACTATCAAATCCTCAGCTTGCTTCTTCTTTAGCGAATATGGAAGAGCGAAGGCAAAAAGCAAGGGAAGAAGTCGTACAGTTCCAGACAGAAATAAAAAATATCGACATGCAAATCTCAGGGATTTACAAGCCAGAAGAAGAAAAAACAGGGAAGATCATCAAGCAGCATGATAAGGAGATTCAGGATTTCACCAAAGAAGCAGGTAACTTAGAAACACAATTGAAGCAGCAGCAAAAGCAATTAACAGAGCAGGAAGAAAAAGCGCTGAAGTTCCAGAAAGAATACAAGAACCTCTTTTTGCGCAGAAACAAGCTCTCAGAAGAGATATCCAAGAGCGAGGCGGATACAACAGTAGAGGATATGAAAATCAGGGAGATCCAAAATAAAATAAATGATATCAGCATCAACCGCGCGAAAATAGTGGCGGAAAAAGAAGGATTAGAGAAGGAATATGAGGAATTCAAGGGCGTAGAGCTCCGCCAGCATATCTCTCTGGATAAATTAAAAGACGATATCAATAAATTCGAGAAGCTTATTCAAGACATGGGTAATATCAACTTGCGCGCTTTAGAAGTCTATGATAATATCTTGAAAGAATACGACGAGCTCCTCAAAAAAATAGACAAGTTAAGGTCAGAAAAAGAAGACGTCTTGCAGATGATGTATGAGATTGAAGGCAAGAAGAAAGATCTTTTCTTGGAAACATACAAAGAGCTCTCAAAAAACTTCACGCAAATATTTGCCTCATTGTCAACTAAAGGAGAAGCGTTGCTCTTTTTGGAAAATGAAGAGGACCCGCTTGCGGCGGGCGTTGAGATTAGAGTTCGTTTGGCGGGCAATAAATTCTTGGACATTAAATCCTTGTCTGGTGGAGAAAAAACCCTAGCCGCGTTATCATTCATCTTCGCGATCCAAGAATATCATCCAGCGTCTTTCTATCTCATGGATGAGGTGGACGCGGCGTTGGACAAGAATAATTCAGAACTCCTGTCAAAGCTCGTGGCAAAATACGCCGCCAAAGCGCAATATATTATTATCTCGCACAATGACGCTATCATCTCAGAAGCAGAGCAGATCTACGGTGTCTCCATGCAGACCAACGGCATCAGTAAAGTAGTTAGCTTAAAAATTTAGTCATACTTGTTCTTGTGATGGGTCATGAAGAGATGTAAGAAAAGGATAGCTAGCACAATTAAAAAGAAGATCATCGGACTCTGTTTATACAGCTGTACAGGATATTCCTCTTGTTTTCCAATGGTTTCAACGACGTCAAAAGCGGCGGCGTCTTCTGTTTTCTCTCCACGATAATCACTTTGTACAAGCAGATAGTAGCGTCCAAAAGGCAATTGATCTGGCAAGTCAAAAGTCTTCTGGAACGCGAGGCGTTGTTGCGTGACATTCGCTTCTTCTGATTCTTGTAAAAGTATTTGATTGTTGCTGTCTTTGACCAGGTAAGTAAGCGCTATAGTCCCGTTTTCCAGAGGGGCGATAACAACATCAGCGAAGATATCTTGCCCAGGTAAGATCATCTGCGCGGAAGGAGGTATGGTAACCTCAAGATGGTAGGATGCTGGAATGCCAACTTTAATAAGCACAGGCAGCTGCTTGAAAGCGAATAATCCTTCAATGGTCAGGTAGCCAACAAAAATGCCTTGTTGTGAAGTATCTATAATGACTGTTACCTTTTGTTCTCCTCCTGGAGGAAGGATAACGCGTTGCTCGCCAATTTTCAAAATATTAACATTCGTAAATAAAGTCAAGTCAAAAGTTTTGTCGCCGCGGTTGCGCAAAAGAAGAGTGACTAGTTTTCCCTCAAATCTATTAAGATTCTCTTTGATCTCTTTGGGAATAACCTCAAGTTGCCAAGAAAGTATAGATCCTCCATTGCGGAGACGACGAGCGATTTCTTCTTCCTCACCGCCTCCCCCTCCTCCACCGGCGCTAGCGAGAATCGTAAAATTAACAGTGCCTGAAGTTCCAGCGCCGCTGATAATATTAGTATATTTGAGTAAGAAAAATCCAAAGTAGGAAAAACAAACAAAAAGAATTAAAAAAAAGAGTAGCTGCTGACGTTTTCGTTTCTCTTGGTGACTGCTATGTCGTTTCTTCATAAGCGTTTCGTCAAAATGATGAGTTTTCCTATATAAGTTCTTTTCTCTAGTTCTTTAGGAGGTGCAGCAGTAAAAGTGACTGATCTATTTTCGCCCTTATGAAGGATAAAAGAAGTTGCTTCAGGAATCACAAAGGGAATATCTGCAACAATAAGACTGATCGCGATATCCTCTTGGTCTGCTCGTAGGACAAAATAACGGCGAGCTGATGTTCCAGGCAGCAGAGTGCCAAAATGAAGAGAACCCGGGTCTAAGTTGATGCCCACATAATCCCCAATAGTGACATCAATAGGAATTTCCTGGCGAGTCAGAGGATGGAAAAAATAATAGCCTAAGATTGTAAAGAGTAGAACAACAAAAAGTGCTAGCCCACCATACCAAAGATAAAACTTAGTCGTCTTTTTCATGGTTGCGGAAGCGATGGATAATCCAGACAATAAGATCTATCAGAAGCATCAAGATAATAACACTGGATAAGAGAAGAGTCATGTTGAGCTCAAACTTTTTTTGTACAGTGACAGGAACTACAATTACAGTAGTCTTTCCATGATAATAGAGAGTGATCTCAGCGTCATAAATACCTGGCGCAACAGAGGTAGTATCCCAGACAGCGGATAAAGGTAATTGTTCCCACGGAGGCAAAGTAATAGAGTGTGTTTTCAGAGTATCACCAATCTGGACGCCTTGTTTGAGAAAACGGATATCAGCGAAAAGATGTTCTACAGGATTATTCCAGCGGTTATGCGCGGTGATTTGAAAAGGAGCTAAAGATTTTGTGTAGACTTCTTTCGTGTAGTCAGTCACATTCACGAACAACGTTCCAATGCGAAGCTGTTGCTCAATCTCATTTGTTTTGTCACCATCATACATAACATAAGCAGTCACAGGGAAAATGCCTGCGCCATAGTTTTTAGAATCAAGGACGAGAAGCGTCTCTTCTGTTTTCTGAGCGGGGATGTAAACGCTTGGCGTCGTTAACGTGTCTAGAAGAGTACCAGCAAGATCATAGATTTCCAAAGTGCCGTAAGCGTTTTTAATTTCATCCATACCATAATTAATTACCATAAAGGTTGCTTTGCTTTGCTCTCCTTCATTAATAGCTTCTAAGTGTAATGTTGCTTCAGCGTATTTTCCTGTATAGGGAACTCGAACAACGATGCTGCCTTCAACAGAAAGAGTAGCGCTAATGCCTTTGATACCTTCTGGTGTAGCCATAGGAGCTTGCACAGCGTTGACAGTAACAATATTTTCCCCGGGTCGTCGAATAACTGCTGGAAAGTCAATAAGAATAGTGTAAGCTTTTGATTGTTGTGGAGGTATGACAAAATAACCTTCTTCAGTCTTCATATATTGCGCGAGATCGCCTCCTAGATTCAACGTCGCGTTAAGAGGTCTCGGCGCGGAATTAATGAGGGTAATTATATATTCTTTATGCGCGTTAGGTTCAAAAGCGATATCGATGCGGGGCGGTGAAATACCTATGGCTTCTGTAAGTGGTAGGGAAGAAAAGAAAGAGAGAAAAAAAAAGAATAGGAAAAAGGTTTTAGGGGTGATCATTGCTGGATTTTTATACTAACTCCTCTAATTTTCTGGAGAGGCATACTTAAGATTATGAGAGCGTGACAGCATGTATCTCAAAGCCGCTATCAGTTTTTAATCCTGTGGAAGTATCTGAAGGAATATCAATAAAGATGCTGATATTAATTTGATCGCCGCCAGTATCAGAGAAAGTTAGATTTTCACAGATTTGTTGGGCGGTCGTGCTAAAGGAATAGATAGATCCATTATATGCGCTGATATTATTTGCGCTTGGACCACCACAGCCATCTCGTGTGCCTACAGGCGATGGCGTAAAGTAATAACCTGGTTGTGTTCCACCAATAAAGGTATCTGCAGTATTGCTGCTGTTGACGGAAATATTAAGCTCAGTGTTGCCATCATTGCGCAAAGTAAAGGGCCCTGGTGCGGCAAAAGTGCCGGGATTGGTGCCTCCATATGCAGGATCAGAAGTATTAATGGAAGTATTCCCAGTGCCAGCTAATAAAGTGCTAGATCCAAAATCAACATTCGCGGGTTCTTGAAGATTAATATCTGTCGTCGCTGAGATAGTGACGTTCACAACACCAGTGTCAAAAGTAACAAATCCAGCCAGAAGAGTTGGAGCTCCTAGTTTTCCTAAAATAAGGATAAGACTGCTGATAATGCTTAAGAGCGCGAGGATCAGAAGAAAAGCAAGAAGTTTATTGGAGACTTTCAAGAGCTACCACCTTGCTGTTTTGGTTGTTGCTGTTGATTGGGAGAAGGAAGAATAACTAAAGAAACGTAAGTGCCTTGGTCATTAAAATGATCAACAGTTTTGACTTGTCGTTCATCTATAACGCGAATAATAGCCCAAGTCCCTAAGAGAGAAACAATAATAATAGTTATCAAAACCAGGGCAAAAATCTCCCGTTCCACCTCGCTTTTCACCATAAGACATACCTCTTTTTAAGATATATAAATCTTGCTATAAAAAGCTTTCCGAAGGGGAAGTTTGTGGCTTTTGCCTACGTCTGCGGCGGTAAAAGAAAAAAACAAAAAGATTAACAGCTATAATAAGAAGTATAATTAGGAGTGTCGCTCTAGTAAAGGATGAAGTGCTGCTGCCTTGGTGTGGTTCTAAAGAAATAGTCTTGCCTGTTAAGCTGTTCAAGGGTGTAAAAGAAGCGGAGATGCCATCTTCAGTCAGCAAAATATGGAAAGTGCGGTGAAGTGTAAACTCTTGAGCCTGAAGAGTTACTGTGCCAGTATAACGACCTATGGGAATCTCATTTAGAGACCAAACATAACGTAGTTCACCAGGAGTATTAGAATCCAAAAGTAAGGATTGTTCATCAAAACTGGCGATAGATTTCTCTTGCTCATCAGTAAGCTGCAAAGATCCTGTCGCGGTAAGAGGTTTTTCTCCTGTTTGCTGAAGGGTAAGAACAATCGTAGCTTCTGAGCCAAAAACAAAATGATCAATAGAGACATCAGTCATCTCAAGAAGAGGCTTGCCAACTATGAAATCTGTAGTTAATTCCTGTTCTCGTCCGTCATAGGTCAGCGTGATGACTGCGTGATATTCACCATAAGCTACATGGGGATCCCACGTCGCGACAAACGTTCCTCGCGCGTTGGTCTTCAAAGGTTGTTGCTCGCTGGAGACAGTTGTAAGAAATTGTCCTTCAGTGTCATACAAAGCGACGCGCATGTTAACAGATCTGATGTTGTTATCGCCAACGTTTTGGATATGAGCGATAAACGAGACTGGAGCAAACGACTCTGTCGGTGGAATAATAATCGAAGCTTCCAATGTTTTTCCAGAGTAAGGGACTCGTACTTCAACACCGGAAGCGACACCATTAAGAGCGTGAAGTTGTACATCTCCAGGTTTACCGTCTTTTTTTGAGGATAAGTGTGGTTTTATAATAATAGGAGTAGTAAAAACTCCAGCGCGATCAAAAGTTTCAGGGAAATGAAGAGTATAAGTAATTGTTTTGCTCTCTCCTTTGGCGATGGAAATTTGTTGTTCTGATAAACTAATATATGGTGCTAATTCTCCTTCTGGATATATATCAAGCAAAAGATCAGTATTATCAGTATTAAAAAGAGTAATAGTTCCTTCGGCAATGCTATTGGCTTTGAAGTCAAAAACAGTCTTTCCAGGTGTTAAACCTAATGCATCTACAGATACCTGAAAAAAACAAAGAAAAAAAATGAGGAATAAAAAGTGACGCAGCATAACAATCAAAGAAATAAAGAGCTTATATACATTTCGGGAGAAGTGCTTCCTTTAATATTTAACGCTAACTAAATGTGCAAGTTAACGAGCTAGGATATTGATTATACTTGAAGACCAGTTGAAGCACATTATTTTTATTGATTTGCGCAGAGAGATCCGTAACTGGTGTACCATCTAATTTTATTATTGAAGGAGCATAAAGATTTGATTTAAAAAAATCTACAGGTGCTATTTTGATGAATGACTCAGTCTGTGTTTTAATTCCTTTATAGCGAATATATTCTGACCATACAAGTAAAGGCGGAGGAACACCTGCAGAAATTATATTATAAGAAGGGATGTAAATCTCTTTGTTGTCAGGTTCTGCAACCAGAGGAGGGTACATTCTTTGTGGCGTATAAGCAAAAGATAAAGTGGATGTAAAAGGAGGTAAAGAATACGGAAGAGAGGTAGTTGTCTTGTCAAAGAGGAGATGTAACATATAAACATCAAAAAGCTGAGGTTGATAAGTGAATTCTTTTATACGCGCAGGAGTAGGATTGTCGCGTAACAAAACTTTTTCAATATTAAAGAAATCAATCATATGCAACTCAAAATCAGTAGAGTTATACTGTTCCCAAAGTGTCAGCCATCGTGCTCCATTGTACTCAATCACTTGAAAATTTTTAATGAAAGGTTTTTGACTAAGGACTATTGTTTTAATGTCAGTTAGTCCACACCCTCCAGTGTTTCCAGTAAGTCGAGGTGAGCACGCAAAATATCTGGTGATTTCTAAAGAAGGGGTTACTGATGCGACAGCCCAATAAATGTTGTCACCTGTAAAAACAGGATCATATACATATTCCAAGGCATTTTTAGTTTTGTACGCAACACTTATGGTATCGTCAGCTGTCCCAATAAGGTTATCTCGACCAATATCATAAATATTAACACGATCTACATGAGCATACGAAGGATTTGATCTATCAAGAAAAACAAACTTACCATTAGAATAGCGTGTAGGTTGGAATTCTCCTGATAATTGACTGTAAACAATAAACTCCCCACGATCATCTCCATTTTGTTGACAAGATCGATCATAGTCTACTCTTTGATTTGAACCCATGTCATAGGCGATTATAAAATAAGCGTTGGTAAGTGAATCTTGTGCTTCATAGACTATCATCCTTTCGTTGATAGAAAATGAGCTAGCTCCTCGATAATAATTTATTTCCAGCATACAGGGAGTAACTAGCTGATCACAAGTGATTGATTTGATAATCAGCTCTGGAGCAAAAGGAGCTTGTATAGAATCTTCCAAAGTATTGATGTTTTGGGAAAAGAAAATAAGTAGTAAAACTGATATAACTAATAAGAACACTGATTTATTTTTTATATCCTGAGTCATATTTAAAATATAGTTTTAAGCTATAAAAGCCTTTCTCAGTAATCTTAGCAATTACCACAGAGATAATAAGAGATAAATTCAATCACTGATTCTTTATACCCTGACGGTTCGTCTGGAGGTACAGTAAGATTAATAGCAACCCCCGCTTCATCATTAATGTCAGTATGGTTGTATTTTTTGAAAACCGTAAGATTCTGCGTTCGAGGAACTTGAGTAAAGTTGGTTATGGATCCGTCTTCAGAAAAAACATTCAATTCACCATCAGTAGAATTTTCTCCGCTAAACAAATAATAAGAGGACGGCGCTGTGGCTGATGAGAAGAGAGAGTTAGTGCTATTTTCTGAAAGATTTATTTCAAGTTCAACATTGCCATCATTTCGTAAAAAGAAGGACTGAGGACCTAAACAAGTGAGCACACAGCTACTTGTTTGATTAGATTGCCCTAACGCCATTGTTCCAAATTCTATAGTCTTTACAGTTAAAACAAAATCAACATACACGCTTATATTTATACTTCTCGGCTGATCAGCCCAGTCGCTTTCATTGTCTCCGTCAAACGCGAGCACAGTCCAGTTGTAGAAGAAGTTGTCATCGATGAAATATTGAAGCTCTTGCGCCAGACCAGAAGCGTTCGTAGTGAAGTTCAAGACTCTATTGTCTCCAGTTCCAGCGCAGCTGCCGCCGCTGGTCGAAAGACAACTTAAATTCAATGTGTAATTAATCTCATCGTTGTCAGCGTCAATGCTGGTATTGTAGTCAAACGAGGGAGTTCTATTTAAGGTTTGGTTTAAATCTTCTGGACTAATGAGCGCAGGAGTGGTGGGAGGGCTATTAAGCACAGTCACGGTATTAGAAGTGCCAGCAGCGCTGGATTGTTTTCCATCGCTCAGAGTAACATCACAATTAAATTGATCATTTTTTCCTTGAATGTCTCCGCTTGCGCTTTGAATCGTTTGAGTGCCGTTAGTCGCGCTTCCTGAAAAAGTCTCAGCGGATAATCCTGCGCTCACATTGTTAAAATTGCCTGTATAAGTTAAACTAACATCTTCATTGTCTAAAGGAGTAAACGCGCATAAGAACGTATCAGAGGTATTCGCGTTCGTCGGAGTCAGGGTGGGGCCAGCCAAAAACGTAGGCGCTTGATTGACAGTGAATTCAAAGATTTCAGATTGATTTTCGCTGTTGTCGTCGCTGACATTGGCGAACCAGTAATATTTGCCTGATTTGAGTTGGAAAGCTTCTACAATTTCAACATCAGTCAGAGATCTGTTAATGACCATGAGCTCATCCATGTCTCCAGTCCAATGGCCTTCATTCGTTCCTTCATCTAAAATACCTATGGTGAAAGATCTGCCAAAAGCGGTAATATCTGTCGGTGTACCTATTTGTGCTACTGCCTTGCTGGTTCCATTAATGAAAATTTCTGTGGTCGCGTTGGAGTAAGTTCTTACGGCGAAATGAACCCACTCATTGGCTGCGAACACGCCGCTGGCGGTTGCTCCAACTCCATTACCAAGAACAACTAAGTCAGCGCCATTGCGAGTAATGATAAATCCTAGCGTCGATCCAAGACCATTGGCGCCCATAACAGCATGAACACCAGTTATATTCGCGGGTTTGAGCCAGCCCATGTAAGTAGCGTTGCGCACTTGGTAGCAGCTAAATAAGCACGCGGTGTCTATCCAGTCGCCGCTCGCGTCAAAGCTATAAACTCCCGCTAATAATTCATTGGTGTAATTCGCTACAGCGTTTCCTTGTGGTGTACCATTGTATTCTCCAGAAAAGTCATAAATCAAGGTGGATGATTCTCCGGAAACAGATTGGTTATCCAAGTGATAAAGAATTTGAGTATCAGCGTCTGCGGAGTAATTAAGAGGGAAAGCGCTCCAGTTGAACGTGACGCTTTGGCCAGTAACTAAAGTTTCATTATAATAAATGAGGTTTTCATAAGGTGGAGTTTCATTCGAGCTGCCATAGACTTTTACAGTTAGGTTGTCAAGAACATCATCATCAAAGACAGTGACATTCAATGCATTTTCTCCTGCGCCAGTCACATAACTCGCGTTAGCCGGAAGTAAAAATAAATAAGGCACAGCGTTCAGGCGAAGCGTGCGAATTTCAGACATATTGATACCCGTAGATTCTCCGCTGAAGTCTGTTGCGTTGACATACCAGGTGTAAGTGTCTGTTTTTAAGCGATAAGCGTCCATAATTTCAGCGTCGCTCAAGGTTCTATTAAGGACGATGAGTTCATCAAGGTTGCCGATAAAGTCGCTGCCGGTTAAAGCGTTATCAAGAAGAATCTCTAAAGGAGCATTATTATCTGTCATCCCTAAAGTGCTGGTGGTGCTTTGCAAAACCCCATTTTTATAAATTTTCAGGGAATTAGAGCTATCTAAGGTAATGGCGAGATGAATAAGCTCTTCTGCGCTAAAGTAATTGGTGACGTTCACTTGGGTACTGTCCACATTTACTGAAAGGTTTTCTACTGCTTGTAAGATCTCGAATCCAGATCCTGAGCTTATCTTAGTGAGGATAGTGCTATATACTAGTTGTGCGGGGCGTATCCACAACATCCACGTATAATCACTGCCTGTTAATTCATCTTGATCTCCAAAAGTTATATTAGCGATAATGCCTCCTCCAGGTCCACCAGTTGCCAGAATAGATCCTCCTAAAATGCCTCCTCCAGTAAAATTATAAATATAACGACCGTTCCCAGGAATAGTGCCATTGTTGCTTTCGTTGGAGTAATCAAAGACCTCAGTGTCATTCTCTCCATAGTTCGATCGGTTGTTAAAGTGCAAGAGTAAAACAGTATTAGCTTCATTCTCCCAAACAGGCGCTGTCCAGTTGTAGGTGACAAGGCTTGCGTTCGTGACATTTTGCTGGATGTAGACAATATCATCTCCATCGGCGGGAGTATTGTTGCTGGCATAAAAAACAACTTCTTCTATAAGTGGTTCATTATCAATAACAGTAGCGTTAAGAATAATTTCTCCAGGGCGGTTAAAGACAGTTAAGTTTGCTGGCTCATTTAAATAAATCTCAGGAGGGGGCAAATTATAAATGAACGTGGCAACAGGTGTTTGTCCTCCTGTTCCTTCTTCAGAGGTCGCTTTATAGGGTACACTAGCAACAGGATTTTCCTCAGTTGTTATACCTATTCCCCACCAGCCGCGTTGAGTCCACAAAATTGTTTCTAAGTCAGGAGCTAATACAGCGCTGGTAGTCAGGTTAAAGTCTTGGGATCCGGTAGCGCCGCTGATGGTTCTTGTCAGATAAAGCTCGCCGTCACCCATATCTGTATAAAATCCCCCATCGTTACCAGACCATCCCGTGTTATTATTATCCATCTTATAGAATTTAATATCATTTTCTCCATTTGATCCTTGCTCGAAATAGAGGGTGGCCTTAACATCAACAATGTCAGCGTTTTTCGGGATGCTGGTGATATCAAATTCAATAACGGAGCGAGAAAAACTAGTAGTGCCACCGCTGCAAGGGACAGTATCTGATGTGCTGTAGCCTATAAAAAATGTCGTTCCAGTGCTGTCCAAAGAGTAACAAGCGATATCTTGATCAAGCATAATGTAGCCGTCAAACAATATACTATTAAGATCTAAAGTGATAGTGGGGTCAATAATAAGAGGATAAGAAGCCCCCTCTAGCAAGGATGCGGGGACACGAATGCTCAAGATAAGTCCTTCAGAAGTTTGCGTAAGTGCATAGTCAAGAAAATCAGTTACGTTTGCGGAGGAAAAAGTTGGTTGTGGGAGATATGCGATAAGGTTTCCATCTGCGGAAAGGCTCGAGGTGTTAAAGCGAAGAGTTTGGTCCATCACAGGCTGGATGAGCGCGTCTTCATTCATGAGGGTAAGGTTAAGAGAAAGATTAAGTAAATAATCAATGAAGATAAATCCTTCAGATGAAGAAATATTGTTTGCCGCAAGTGGATCAGAAGTGATAATGAGATCTTCTTTGATTTTTGTTGGATAATAAGTATAGACAATTTCAGTTTGTGGACCAAATATCTCTGGATAGCGGTAAATATTGTCTTGTCCAACACCGTAGATAGGATTGGCGCTGCTCAAAAGCGTTTCTTCCGCTGAAGAGACATAGCGCATCTGCAACGGTTGGAAAGAAATGCTGTGATCATCTTTAACAAATTTTACCGTTTCTTCTTCTAGAGGAGTTTGTTTGAAATCAACTTGGTAGTCCCGTCCTTTAACACATAAGTCTACATCAGTATCACAAGTGCTTTCCAAAGCGTTCGTAAGAAGATCTATACTGCCATCTTCTTTGACAAGATATTTGTCTTGAGAGTAAATAGTTTGTGTACATTGATGACCTTGACATGATTTTTCCCAATTTCCAGCGGCATCAACGTTTTTTGGCAAGTTTAGCGTATGTTGCTGAATTTTATGCGCGGGGGGAGTTTCTCCTTCATCGCTGGCAGTTATTTTTTTATCTTGTTTCGCTAGCATATCACTCACATTCCCAAGTGTATCAAGAGAAGCTTCACGAGCAACAGGCGAGGTAGCGGAAGGAGCTTCTTCTACAGTGTAGCTAATGGAAGACAGCAGCAAAGTAGTATTCTCAACAATAATGATAAGTTTGTATGCTGGTGCATGGAAATCAGTTAAAGTGCAAGTAGTAACACACTCGTCAGTAAAAGAAATGTCCAAAGAAGAAGATGCATTCCCAAAGTCTTGAGATTGATTAGAGTTGTCAGAGTGAATAGGAGATAATGCTTCAGTTACCTTGGGTGTTAAGGAGGCTTCAGCAAAAGCGACCGTGCCTTGATTCAATGCAAAAGAATAAGATTCGGTAGGCGTTAAATTTAAAACTACTTCCCAAGAGCTCAAACAAATATTTAAATCAAAATCCCAAAAAGAGCATCGATAAAGAGCAATGCCTTCTGCGACACTGGTAAATGATGCATCGGTAAAGTTGAGCATTGTAGTATTGAAGGCATAGAATTTGATAAAGAAAAGATTGTCTGGTGAAACAAGGCCTGATGAAGCTTCAGAAATGCCCATGGATGATCCTTCGCTCTGATTGAAAGTAAGCGACAATGGTGCAGTAAGATTGGGGGTGATAGTTAATAAAGACGCATTCAAAAAGACACTAGCTTCAATTTCTTCTCCATTTTCATTTTGTACAGAAAAAAATGTTTGCGTTGGTTCAAGAATAGCGAACCCAGTGAGCTCACTAAAGAAAGAGGAAAAAGATTTCGTAATCTTCTTTAAAATATTTTTTTCTTTAACTTCACTGTCATAAAGCACATAATTATCATTCACTAAATA
>CAYMIM010000043.1:0-5569 GCA_964390715.1 Candidatus Woesearchaeota archaeon
GCTTTCTTCCTTCTTTCGCAGCTTTCTTTAGACACCAATCCACTTTGTTTTTGGCATGTGTCATGCTTGCCCCGCCTCTCGTATAGCCGCAACAATATTCTCTTGACCCCATAGGACATTTCCCTCTTTTATTATCTCTTCAATTACCGGATCAGATTTTTTAAGATTCTTAACTAGATCTCGCGAGGTTTGTAAAACTATATGTACGCGCTTTGTTTTTATTTTTTGCAGATCATTTACCGCCTGTTGAAACTTTTTATATTGCCTTTGCTCAAGCACCATGAGCACATCGATGTCATTCGCCCCTTCCCCTTTTTTTAGGACTGAGCCGAAGAGAATAGCCGCCTTTACTTGAGGACGGAATCTTTCTATATCTTTAGCTTGCGCACGAGCATAAGGAAGCTTAATCTCTTCTATCAGAGAAAATTCCGCTATTTTACACGCTTTGTCTGATCCAAAGTTCATCGCGTAAAAGACCGCGTTTCCCAATCGTTGCCGCTTAAGTATCCCTCCTTCTTCAAGACGCCTGAGCAATTTGTGCATTCCTTTTGGTGAAAGTCCTATCTCTCTCGCCAACTGATTAATATTATACTTCTCTTTAAACCGTCTTGTTAAAAAGTTTACAACCTCGCATTCATTAGACGATAACATAGGAACCTTTAGTATATAATCATGTACTTTTGGTATATAAGCCTTTCTTTTACCTTTTTGTACTTTGAATTCCAGCACCATTTTAAAGCTTGATACTCTCTTTTCTTTAAGACTTTTCGCTAGAAAAAACCGGAAATCTTCTGACGTGAACTTCTTTTCTTTCGCTCTTATCGTGTTTTTTTCCGCAATCTGTGAAGATTATCGTAAAGATTCTACTTTTTGCGATACTTATTTTAATTCTTTTCCAAGTATCTGAGAATTAAACCTCTTATCTCATTACAGTGTTTTAGTAGAGACTTCTGAATCTAGCGTACCAGAATTCTAAGAGACGACGTCTTAGAGAACGACGCATCCATTCTTCCTTTGTCACTTGCTTACACTTTTGTAAATCTTGTAAGAATATATTTCTGAGCTCTTTCGCTTTTTCTTCATCATGGGCAAAGATATTTAATTCATAACTGAGCGCGAAGCTTCTGTTCGTAATATTGGTACTGCCAATGGTGAATTCCTTGTCGTCACATACCATGGTTTTTGAGTGCAGCATTTTTGGATACTGGAAGAGCTTGTTACCGCGACGCAATATTCTCGTGAATAGGTATTGGCTTCCATAGTGCAGAAATCTCAGATTGCCCTGCTTAGGAACGATAATTCTTACATCTACACCACGTCTTACCGCCATTTTCAAAGCGCTTCTGATTTCTGGCGTGGGCAAGAAATATCCATGGGTAATGTAGACATACTGCTTCGCATTGTTGATCATGCGGAGATATTCATCACGAATAAACTGCTTAGATAAGGAAGGAACACCCGCGATAACTCGATAAGGTCCTGGCTGTTGTGTCTGCCATTTTAGTTGCTTAGTTAATTGATAGGCATTCAAATACAAATTGCCCTGAATAATCATTAATGTCTGGAAAAATATCTCTCGAATCTCATTCGCTAAGGTTTTCTCTAGACGGATATGCGTGTCTTTCCATGGCAAAAACCATTTTCCTATGTTCATACCACCAATGTAACTGACGCGATTGTCGATCAAAACTAATTTTCTATGATTGGCGCGGAAGGAGAGTTTTCTGAAATGAATGGATTTGAATTTGAACGTCTTGACACCAGAGAGTTCTAACTCATTGATAAACTTTTTAGATAATTTTGTGGTGAAACCATCGTAGACGAAACGAACATCCACACCTCTCATCGATTTCCTGATGAGTTTTTTCTTGAGCTCATGACCTAGCTGATCTTCTACCACAATGGCAAATTCCAAGTAGATGGCTTTTTTTGCCCGATCTATGTCTCTCAGGAGATCACTATAGAATTCTTTGTAGCCTGTGTAAATCTTGACGTTTTTCATGGTTTCCCTAACCTTTCTAGAAGACTAGTTGTTATCTATTTATATAAAGATTGCCTTATCCAGTGTAATCGCCTAAACTAATATTTGGAGTATCTTTGAAACACTCTTCCGCGTATTGACAAGAACGACACATCCAAGACTTATCCTGATCCAAACGTGACTCTGGTGGAGGCAGTTGACCGGTGACTAATTTTTTATGCAAGAGACGGAATCGCTCAATGACTTGGTTGAAGACATTGGGATCATATACTATATGAAATGTTTTGCTCTTTAACGTATTTTTTTCTAGATATAATAAAACTCCTTCTGTTATTTTACGCGCATGGAGATATAATTGTAGTTGCATGACGTGACTTTCTGAAGCTTCTTCCATATATTTGAGATCTTTTGTGGATTTTACTTCGACGAGCGCTTCCTTGTTTCCTATTTTGATCTTGATGAGATCATCGATTCTTCCTGAAATGGTGAAATCATCAATATTTATTTCGAAGGGAACTTCTTTTTCTACGAGCTCTACTTCCTCTACTTTGTCTGACTGGAAGACATCCGCCACGAATTCATGCAAACGGTTGCCCGCCTCAAAGACTTTTTTTAATTCTTTGTCAAAGGGCTTTGGATTACGAAAGGAATACCATGTTTTTCTCATGCACTGGCCTATTTCTGAAGGATAATACCGACCAATGGATCGGACCCTAATCTCACTCGCGAGAAATCTGTCCACCATATCATCGAAGTTAATCATTACTGGTTGAGACTACATAGATGCTTAAAAAGGTTCTGGGGGCGTTTGAGAAGCGGAGATTATCACTTCTTTTTCTCGGCTGAAACATTTAAATAGCAGTTCATCCTCCCTCTTCCTATGGCAAAGCAAGCAAAAAAGACAGCACGACGCGCACGACCTAAGAAACCTGTAAAACCTGTTGCAAGATCAAGAGTTCAACGACGATCAGCGCCATCTCCAACACGAACAACCTCTCGAAAGGCAACGCGACGACCAGCAGTTTCAGCGCGACAAGTAAAACAAGCAGCACAGCAAGTGAGCAGACCAACATCCACAGTTAAACCACAAGCACCTTTAGGCACATTTATTGGCGAGATAGATCATTATTTTACCCACCTTAGCGTTGGCATCCTAGAAGTTCATGGTATATCCATTCAAGTAGGAGACAAAATTCGCATTAAAGGAGCGACGACAGACTTTGTACAGACTGTGCAATCGATGCAATTAGATCATCAACCAGTGCAACGGGCTGACAAAGGAAAGAGTGTCGGCATAAAAGTTGCGCAGCATGTGCGAGAGCATGATAAAGTGTATCGCCTTTGATTATTATTTCAACAACAAACTTTGAGGTGAAACTATGGGCTGGTTTTTAGCAGACATTAATTATTGGGCGGTGCTTGTAGCCGCGATTGTTAGCATGGTTATTGGAGGATTATGGTATTCTCCTGTTTTGTTTGGCAAGTTATGGATGCAGCTTAGCGGCATTACCCAGAAACAGATTGCTGAGGCAAAGAAAAAAAGCATGACGAAGGCTTATGTGCTGCAATTTATAGCCTCTTTAATTATGGCTTGCACGCTAGCGCATGTCTTTAGCTTACTCAATGTGACGACACTTTCTTATGCTCTTGAAACCATGTTCTTTCTCTGGCTAGGATTTATAGCTACTGTTATGGTTGGTAAAGTTTTATGGGAAGGCAAGTCTTGGAGCTTGTATTTACTTGACGCAACTCACTATTTGGTGACTTTCTTCGCCATGAGCCTAGTTCTCTTTTACTGGGTCTAAGCTTCTTTTCTTTTTTTCTTTTTCTTGAATATTCTTCTCTTGATTTTCGCCATTCGCGCACTTTTTGCGGCTTAATTCATTTTTTACGGATTTCTTTTGTGCTGTGTCGGAAAGTTCCTGTTGTTTGCGTTGTTTTTTTCGGATTTTTCCTAGAAATCTTTAAAGATTTCTTCCTATTCTCTGTTCTATGGCGTTTGATAAAAAACTTGATTTAGTTAGCAATGTTTTAGGTTTGTTTGGAGTACTGTACACTATGGTTGTAGTTGTGATTACTTTTATCTTTAAAGAAAACAGCCAAAAAATATTAGTTGTCGCTATTCCTATGTTTCTTCTTTTAGGAGTCATAACTCTCATAACTTTTATTCTCATTGATTATTTTAAACGACGATTTGCAGAAATTATTTATCTTCATGAACGCCTTAAAAAACTAGAAGAAGTTCAAGCATTAGATGTTCGATTCAGAAAAATTGAAGAAAAGCTTATAAAGCAACAATATATTTTGAATAGTATGTCTAAAAACAATAACTCTTTATTTTTTAATAAAAAAGGCAATACTGTTTTTTTGTTTACTCTTTTAGTTATCTTCCTTATCGCAATCTTAGTTTGGCTAGTCTTTGTTCTTCGCACACCTTGATACTGTTCAATGCGGTATGATCAGGAAGGAGATTATTTTGAAATTATTGTAGATCCTCCTCGCGATACCTCTTTTAAAGAAATCGAAAAAGATTGCACGCATATCATTGACAAGAAGACTGAGGATGTTGTTGGTTATGCGATTTTCAATTTTACTAATCGAAAACAAAAATTTATTGAGTTACAATTACCTCTTCCACAACATGTTTAGGCTTTATTCTTTCCTTATTTTTGTCGCCCCTTTTCGATGCTTCGGCTCATAAGGACAATTAGTACATAGAGAACCACAACAACTTCCCTGCTCTAATAAGAACGCGCGACTTAAGGGATCGATGTTCATGTTCTTTTCACCGCTGATTTTTGCCTTTTTTGCCTATATAAATCTTCATTTGGAATAACCGCAACCATTTTATAGCACTTCTCTTCTCTTATTTTTATGAAGCACACTCGCATCGTGACCTCGCTCTTAGTTCTTTTGTTTGTGACCGCGCAATTATTAGGACTTTTTATTGTCAGCGAATACGTGACGTTTGAGACAAGGACTGAGGGAAATGTCACTTACCAAGAAGAAGTGTACAAGCCCTTGCCTTATGATCTTGAACGACCGCAGTTTGAAAAAGAAACCTCTTACTTGCCTATCATCGCGATTATCCTGGTGAGCACGTTCTTGGTATTAATTATTGTTAAATTTGGAGCAAGACTACTGTGGAAAGCATGGTTTTTCCTGTCTGTGTGGGTTTGCCTGATGATCGCCTTTGGCGCATTTATTGACCAATCATGGATCGCTCTCGCTTTGGGATTTATCTTCGCGCTTCTGAAAGTGCTGCGGATTAACTCTCTTATCCATAATGTCACAGAATTGTTTATTTATGGAGGGTTGGCCGCGGTGTTTACTCCTGTGTTAAGTTTGTTCAGCATCTCAGTTTTGCTGGTAGCTCTTTCCGTGTATGACTTTATCGCCGTGAGAAAAACGAAGCACATGGTGGACATGGCGGAATTTCAAACGAAGATGCAACTGTTCGCTGGACTGTTGATCCCTTATGGCAAGAAAAAAGATAAGACCGCTATTTTGGGCGGAGGAGATATTGGATTTCCCTTATTGTTCGCCAGTGTTTTGTTGATGACTTATAATTTGCCCGCGGCATTGTTC
>CAYMIM010000044.1:0-7504 GCA_964390715.1 Candidatus Woesearchaeota archaeon
TGAAAAAAGAAGATCTGTGGGCTGTCATGAAACTAGCACTAGAAAAAAGCGAAGTGTTGAAGAGACGATTCAGACATTGCGCTGGCAGAGCGCTGATGATCTTAAGAAATTATAAAGGACGAGAGAAAAAAGTCGGGAAGCAGCAAGTGAGCAGCATGATCTTGATGAGCGCTTTAAGACGCATTAGCGATAATTTCTCTATTCTGAAAGAAGCTAGGAGAGAAGTGCTTGAAGACTTGATGGATATTGAGCACGCGGCTGTTGTACTGCAGCAATTACGAGAACGAGATATTGACCTGAAGCAATTTCATACTCCTTTACCGAGTCCGTTCGCTTTCAAACTGATCACTGATGGCTACACAGATATTTTAAAGATGGAAGACAAGGTTGAGTTCATCAAGAGAATGCATAAGAATGTGCTCGCTAAACTTGGCAAAAATTATAATGTGCAAGAGATTATGGTGAAAGAAGAATAATTATTAATATGAATAATAATCAGTTATACATTTCCTTATATTATCCCATAAGGCTACTTGACCCTTTCGATGTTCTTTTAGACTATAGCCAGGAATTATTTGAAACTGTATGCCTATTATTTTTGTTCTTTCAGCTAGACTTTGCGCTACTGTTCTAAAATCTGCAGATTCTCCGTTGCTATAAAATGTTCCTGTTACCTCAATTCCAGTTGTCTTAACTTTACCCGCTTCATCATATTGTCTTTCTCTTATTTCTCTCCACCTTACTGGGATTTCAAATGGTAATCTTTCTAATCTATTCCCAACATTAAATAACATTGTTCCTAATTCATTTTCCTCTATAGCTTTACTAAATAAAACCTTTGACCTTCCCATAACCTCATCAAGACTATCTACTTGCATACTTCTCTCTGCTTTCCTCCCTTATATAAATATTTCTGTGAAAAATTCACTGATCAATCTGACATTTCTCTAGAGCTTATAAATAATTTATCCTCTCCATTTATGCGGAATGCTTATATACTTGTATCGGCATCGATATATCGGAGTCGACACAATGCAAGAAAGCTATTTGAAGATCAGCGTGTTGAAAATCCTGTCTGAAAAAGACCAAAGCGGCTATAACCTCATGAAACATATAGAGGAAGCCATAGGCAAGAAACCCAGTTCTGGATCCATGTATCCTTTATTGCGGTCCTTACAACAGCAGAAGTATATTACTAATAAAACCAAAGAGAGAAGTAAGGTGTATAGTTTAACTTCGCAGGGGAAATCACATTTACGAGAGATCTTAAGCCATCGACAAGAGATTTTAAATAAAATGGATCAATCCCATAGATATTTCGAACGCATCTGCGGCCAGAAGCAACCCGGCATGAAATTTATTTTTCAAAAAATACTACAAGGCAAAGCACCTTTTGGCGCGTTTACTACGGACGCAATTCATTTTCGCGATACTTTATTCAAAGTAACACAACAAGATTTGTCAGTAACACAACAGCAAAAAATAAAAACTCTCATACAAAAAACAACACGGGAGATTGACAGCATATGCAAAAAGTCCTGATCGAATTAAAGAATGTGTGGAAGACCTATCAGATGGGAGACAATGTAGTTCATGCACTTAGAGGAGTCTCTTTCAAAATCCATCAAGGAGAATTCGTCGCTGTTGTTGGACCAAGCGGCAGCGGGAAGAGCACGATGATGAATATTATTGGTTGCTTGGATATCCCGACGAAAGGCGCTGTGTTTTTACATGATCATAATATCGCACACTTATCAGAATCAAGACTAGCAGCGATTAGAGGAAGAACTATTGGCTTTATTTTCCAGCAATTCAATTTGATACCTACCTTGACTGCTCTAGAAAATGTCGCGTTACCGATGTTGTTCCAAGGGAAAGATATCACTACCAGATCCGCAAGAGCACGACTGTTATTGACGAAGTTTGGACTGGGGGACAGAACACATCACAAGCCAAATGAATTATCTGGCGGACAATCACAACGAGTCGCTATTTCCAGAGCATTATCCAATGATCCTGATGTTATTTTAGCAGATGAGCCTACAGGCAATTTAGATTCTAAAACAGGATTAGAAGTCATGAAAACACTAGAAGAGATTCATAAGAAACAGGGCAAGACGATTGTATTAGTGACGCATGATCTAGATCTAGTCCATCACGCTGAACGTGTCATTCACTTAAAGGATGGCATGGTCGAAAAAATAGTTCCAGGAGGCAAAAAACGATGAAACAAATACTTTTACTGGCGTTGAGTCTTTTCATACTTAGCGCTACAGTGCTGGCAGATGAAGCTGGCTTAATTCGTGTAGACATGATGGGACAAGATCCTGACCCTGTTCGCGCAGGCGAAGTGGTTGAAGTCCGATTCAAGATTGAAAACTGGTGGGAAGACACCAAGGATGATGTTCGTATAGAAGTTGTACCTGAATATCCTTTTAGTTTATATGGATCGAGCAATATCAAAAGCTTGGGACGACTAGAAGGAAGGAGCGAAAGCTCTGAAGCAACTTTCGCTGACTTCAAATTACGCGTTGATCAGGCGGCTGTTGATGGAGAACATGAACTCAGAATCAATATCTATACTGGTACAGCAAAAATTGAATATAAAGACCAGTTCTTTTTGGACATTGAAAATGAAAAGATCTCCTTGAAGCCTTATATCGCTACAAGTGACATTGTTGTTGGCGGGAATAAAGGAAGTATTACCATAGATATCGCGAACACGGGCGGTTATAATGTGAACTCTTTGGAGTTGACTTTATTGCCTTCTACTGGCTACAAGCTTTTGTCTACAAGCAACTATATTTACATTGGTGATATAGATGCAGATGATGTTGAGTCTGAAGACTTTGACATTTACGTCGACGATGGCATGCAAGAAGTGAAAATCCCGATTATGTTGACCTACGAAGTTGATGACCACCCCTATACTGATGAAGTGACATTAACGCTTAATCTCTTGAGCGACACGGAAGCAAAGAAATTAGGCTTGACTTCCAGTAACACGACATATTGGGTAGCGATTGTTATTGTGATTGCTATCGTTGGCTATATTGTTTACAGGAAACGCTTCAAGAAACGATGATTAGAGATTACGCGCAGCTCGCTTATAACTCTCTGAAAAACAGAAAGTTACGAAGCTGGCTTACTATGGTAGGCATCTTCATAGGGATAGCCGCGGTGATTTCTCTCATTGGACTAGGACAAGGATTGCGTGTTGCCGTTATGGGGCAATTTAATTTTTTGACCACTGATGTACTAACGATTCAAGCATCGGGATTGCAAAATGGGCCTCCTGGAGAAGGCGTTGTGCGTCCGCTGCTGGAATCTTATGTCGCAGATATTAGTAGAATTCCTGGTGTTGATCGAGCCATAGGACGTCTTATAGAAAGCTCAAAAATTGAATACAATGGCTTTACTGACTTTAGCTTCGCTGCGAGCGTTCCCAATGGAAAAGACAGAAAAGAAATAGAAAGAATCGCCAACCTAGAAATTCAGGAAGGACGTTTATTAAAAGATGGGGATGTCAATAAAGTTGTCTTGGGAATAAATTACCTTAATCCAGAAACGTTTGGCAAACCTGCGCAGCTTCGCGACATGGTTACTATCCAAGGTAAAGATTTTGAAGTGGTTGGGATTTTAAAAAAGAAAGGAAGCTTCATCATTGACAACGCGATTATGCTGAATGAGGCAGTCTTGAAAGACTTGTTTGACGTGAATGACACCTATGACTTGATTGTTGCTGTAGTACAACCTGGCCAAGCAATGGGGCAAGTAAAAGAACGTGTTGAAAACTATCTGCGCAAGGAACGTGATGTAGAGAAAGGCGAAGAAGACTTCTCTGTGGAAAGTCCTGAGCAAGCGTTAGCAAATTTGGACTCTACACTGTTCGCTGTGCAGATTTTTGTGTATGTCATCGCTGGAATATCGATTATTGTTGGCGGGATTGGCATCGCGAACACGATGTACACATCTGTTGTTGAAAGAACTAAACAAATTGGCATCATGAAAGCTATTGGCGCGCAGAGAAAGATGATTTTTACCTTGTTTTTACTTGAATCTGGATTCCTTGGGTTTGTGGGTGGTATTGTCGGGATTATTATTGGCGCTGGGATCGCTTATGGTCTAGCATTTTTAGGATCTACTTTCCTGGGTAGTGATTTAATTCGTGTTTCATTAAGTTGGTTTATTATTTTTGGCGCGCTACTCTTTTCCTTTATCATTGGATCTGTCGCTGGATTATTCCCCGCGGTACAAGCATCAAAATTAGTTCCTGTTGAAGCGTTGAGGCATGTCAAATGATTCGACTAGACTTAATCAAATATTCTTTGGGAAGCTTGCGAGCGCGAAAACGAAGAAGTTTTTTAACTATTTTATCTGTGTTTATTGGCATCGCCGCTATCACTACTTTGATCAGCTTTGGACAAGGCATTTCCTCTTATGTTGAACACATTTCCCAAGAGATGGGGAATGACAAACTCATGGTGCAAGCTAAAGGTTTTGGCTTTGGACCTCCCTCCTTAGATAGCAATGTCCGACTGGATAAAACTGACTTAGAAGCTGTGAGAGATGTTCATGGCGTGAGCGAAGCTACAGGATTATACGCTATCAGTGGTGAAGCGCAGTTTAACGACCAGAAAAAATATGGCTATCTGATGGGCTCAGATTACGCGGATCATAGACTTTTACTAGAAGAATTATTCGCTTTAGATCTTGACGAAGGGAATATGTTGCGCGGCAATGAAAAGTCAAAAGTGCTGCTCGGTTACAATTATAAACTCGCTGACAAAATTTTTAAGAAATCTGTCCGTTTACGAGACAAATTACTAATTAATAATCATACGTTTGAAGTCGCTGGATTTTATGAGTCTGTGGGCAATCCTCAGGATGATTCTAATATCTACATCACCAAAGACGCCATGGAAAGCATTTTCGCACCAGAGAATTATATGTGGATTGTTGTTAGATCCGCTCCTGGTGTTTCACCTACCGCTCTAGCGGAAGACATCAAAGATGATTTAAGAGATCATAGACATCAAGATCCTGGAGAAGAAGACTTCTTTGTGCAGACGTTTGAGCAAGTGATCGCTACATTCAAGTCTATCTTGAGCATTATTACTGGCGTAGTTATTTTGATCGCGTTTATTTCCGTGTTTGTCGCCGCTGTGAATATCATGAATACGATGTACACCGCTACGCTGGAGAGAACGAAAGAAATTGGCGTGTTCAAAGCTATTGGCTCTAAGAATAGCGCCATTCTTTTTATTTTTGTCCTTGAAGCTGGCGTGTTAAGCTTGATCGGAGGGATTTTAGGCGTGATTATCGGCTACGCGCTCTCTACCTTCGCTGGCAATATTATAGCTGCTTCTGGCTTTGGTATTTTTACTCCTCTCTTTACTTGGCAATTGGTTGTTGGGAGTTTAGTCTTTTCTTTTATGATTGGCGCATTGTCTGGATTACTACCCGCCTATCAAGCAAGTAAATTGAAACCTGTTGACGCGCTGAGATATGAGTAATAGAAATAAATTTTTGTTATTTTCTCGCGACAGAAATTCTTTTTGGGATTCTTTTTTTCTCTCGTTTGCTTTCTTCGCGACCGCACTTAGCGTGGAATTTATCTGTCTGTAGATCGTGAATAGATCTTCGCCCCTGGACACCGTCATCAATTTCATGCCAGAAGTTAATAGTGGATTCACCTAAGCGCCAGCATAAAAAGATTTCACGACCCTGGAACGTAGAACGAAAATCAAGCAATCCGTCATCCACATCCCGAAGAATAACTCCCTTTCTATCTACCTTGTCTAACTCGTTGTATACTTGATAGGACGCATGATGAAATTCCTTTTCCATAGCACGCTGAATGCGATCATCCTGATCAGGATCGTCATGACTAATATCAATACTGTCCAACATGAACAAATGCCTTCTTAGATGGTTGACTTTCCTGATGTGTTTCTGGACTTCAGGCAGCATCAAACGGGCTTGTTCTAGGGTAAAATACGCGCGTTTCACGATACCATAACCTATTTGAACATCTATATAAACATTTCTTTATGCTGCTTCCCCAGGAATTTAAAATAGTAGATTTGGCTTTATTGTATAAAAATCATTTAATTTTAGGAGATTTGCAATTGGGTTATGAGCAGGCAGCTTCCAAAAGAGGAACGTTGATTCCAAGATTTCAACTGCAAGATATGCTCGCGCGACTGGAAAAGATTTTTCACAAGGTCAAGGCAACAACACTAGTCATTAATGGTGACGTGAAGCATGAATTCGGCAGCATCTTAGAACAAGAATGGAGAGATATTCTGGAGTTTTTTGACTTCTGCCTGCGGCATGTCGAGAAGATTATTATTGTCAAGGGCAATCATGATTTAGTGATTGATCCGATAGCACAAAAACGAGACATTGAAGTGGTTGACAGCTATCGCATTGGCGACGCTCTTATTTTTCACGGCCATAAACTAGTCAAAGAGACCGCAGAGATTTTGATTATTGGTCATGAGCATCCCGCTGTGTCTTTCAAAGAGAAACCTGGCGAGAAGTTCAAATGCTTTTTAGTCGGACCTTGGAAAAAAAGCAAGCTGATCGTGATGCCTTCCTTTACTCTTTTGACAGAAGGAAGTGACGTGACGAGAGAGCAATTTTTGAGTCCTTATTTGAAACAAGGCATTGGTGATTTTGAAGTGTACGCTATCGCCGATAAGATTTATCCTTTTGGGAAGGTCAAAGACTTACCGCGCTGATTTCTCTCTTAACAACTTTGTAACGGTGAATGGTTTATTTTTTAGCATATGTATACACTTGACGCTCGTATCCGCGACCATAGTAAATCCTTCTTTCCAACACTCATTAGAAAAATTCTGCGCATCATCACGATGTTCAAACCTAAACTTTATTTTTTCCAGCACATTTCTAGCAATAAGAACACACCCAAGACCACATCCACGAATGGTAAAGACTTGATCTCCTTCCACTTCATCCACACTACATGGTCGCATGAGCTCTTTATTATTCGGATGCGGTTTCGCAACAAGTGGAATCAGCACTTCTTTAGTAACTGTTTTGTTTTGCTGTTTATCATGAATATTGACTTTTGCTGGATAGAAATAAATGCCCGCAACAACATCTTTTTGATGGCTCATGAGACGTTCAATGATATCTGGAGGCGGAATGACGTCCTGCTCTAGACTAAGAAAATAATCGTACTTCCCTTTCAGAGCCTCTTCTCGCAGAACATTGCGACTTATCTCAATGCGCATTGCCACATCATCGTTCCAAGGGATATGTTTGATATTGATTCCTTTTTCTCTCAATTCATTAGCAAACGTTTCTGTTGGAGAATTATCTACCAGAAGAAGATCAAATTGTTTGTAAGTTAATGCTTTTACCGCTTCCAAATATTCTTTTATACAATATCTATAGGATTCATAAGTTGGACATCCGACGAGCACCCTTGCCTCAATCATCTGTAATTCCTCGTATTATATTGGGGTTAAAGTCT